>DRQI01000335.1 GCA_011330545.1 Flavobacteriia bacterium | reverse complement strand
TACCATCGGCATCATAAATATACCCTCCTGAATCTGACATGGTAACCACTTTGGCCCCTAATTGTGTTGCTTTTTCGGTAGCATATTGGGCTACATTGCCCGAACCTGATATGGCCACTACTTTTCCTTTAAAAGAATCACCTTTTGTATTGAGCATGTGTTGTGCAAAATAAACAGTACCGTAACCGGTAGCTTCGGGACGGATTAAAGAACCTCCCCATGCCATGCCTTTTCCGGTAAGTACGCCGGTAAACTCATTGCGCAATTTTTTGTATTGGCCGAAAAGGAACCCTATCTCGCGGCCTCCTACGCCAATGTCGCCGGCAGGCACATCGGTATTGGCGCCGATATGGCGAAATAATTCACTCATAAATGCTTGTGCAAAACGCATTACTTCAGTATCAGATTTCCCTTTGGGATTAAAATCAGACCCTCCTTTACCTCCACCCATGGGTAATGTTGTCAAAGCATTTTTAAAGACTTGTTCAAATCCTAAAAATTTTAATATACTCAAATTTACCGATGGATGAAAACGCAATCCACCTTTATATGGGCCGATAGCAGAGTTAAACTCAATTCTATAGCCTCTGTTTACTTGAGTTTCTCCTTTATCATCAATCCAAGGCACTCTAAACATTATTGTGCGCTCTGGTTCAACCATACGCTCTAATAATTTTTTGTTCTGATACTTTGGATTTTTGTCAATAAAAGGAATTACAGTTTCTGCAACTTCGTGTACAGCTTGTAAAAACTCAGGTTCATTAGAATTACGCTCTTTAACATAATCCATGAAAGCATTTATTTTTGAATTCATAATTTTACAACGTTAATATTAGTTATTTAACAATTTTGCATCTGCAAAAGTAGTCAAAATTGTCATATTATTAATTTAAAAAGAATAATTATTTTGATAAATATATTCTTAACGCAATCGTTTAAAATCTATTTTGTACAGATACCATATTTCTATACAAAACCAATATCTATAATTCAAGAAAAAGGTTAAATTTGCAAGCTAATTACAGAGAGTCAATGTTAGACAAAGTACATACGTTAATTAAAGAAGTCAATGGTTTTACAACCACTTCAAAAGAAGAAATTGAAGCCTTTCGGATTAAATACCTAGGCAGCAAAGGCCTATTAAAAAAACTATTTTCTGAATTTAAGAATATTGATGCCGAAATGCGTAAAGATTTCGGGCAAGCCTTAAACACGTTAAAAAAATCGGCAGAAAACAAGGTCTCTGAATTGAGGGATAATTTAGAGAACACCAAAGAATACGAAGCTGTTTACGGCGATTTGACAAGGCCGGCAGAACCTATTGAGCTGGGAGCACGCCATCCTATTTCTATAGTAAGAAATCAAATTGTAGAAGTCTTTTCGAGAATTGGCTTTACCGTTTCAGAAGGCCCTGAAATTGAAGATGATTGGCATAATTTTACAGCCTTGAACTTACCGGAATACCATCCGGCAAGAGACATGCAAGACACTTTTTTTGTCGAAAAATCGCAAGAAGTTGAAAAAGACATGTTACTGCGCACCCATACTTCGTCTGTACAAATTCGGTATATGGAAAACAACAAACCGCCTATTCGGACAATTTCACCCGGACGAGTTTTTAGAAATGAAGATATTTCGGCGCGTTCGCATTGTATTTTCCATCAAGTGGAAGGCTTGTATATAGATACTGATGTTTCTTTTGCCGATTTAAAACAAACGCTCATCTATTTTACCAAAGAAATGTTTGGCAAGTCTAAAATCAGGTTGCGCCCGTCTTATTTTCCGTTTACCGAACCCAGTGCCGAAGTAGATATTTATTGGGGATTAAAAACAGAAACTGATTATCGGATAACCAAAGGTACCGGATGGTTAGAAATTATGGGCTGTGGCATGGTAGACCCCAATGTGCTGAAAAATACCAATATCGACCCCCAAAAATACAGTGGTTTTGCATTCGGAATGGGAATTGAACGCATCGCGATGCTCTTATATCAAATTCCGGATATTAGAATGTTATTTGAAAATGATATACGCTTTTTAGAACAATTTAAGACTGTTATCTAAATGAGCCTTAAAAAATTTTTGGTACAAAAAGAATACCACTGCATAAAGCTCAAAAAAACAGCTACCAACCACTTTGAAATCAAAGCCAAGATAAATGGCAAAAAAGGGCGGTTTATTTTAGATACCGGAGCGTCTAATTCGTGTGTGGGTTTTGATGAAATTGAAAAGTTCAATTTGATTACTGAGGTATCAGAACACAAAGCCGCCGGAGCCGGCACTACCGAAATTGATACTCATATCTCTAAAAAAAATAAGATTCAAATTGGCGATTACACCTTAAAAAAAGTACATTTGGTATTGTTAGACCTAAGCCATATCAATATGGCATTGGCCAAACAAAATGCCAACCCCGTAAACGGAATTATCGGTGCCGATATTTTAGAAAAAGGAAAAGCGGTGATAGATTATGGCAAGAAAAAATTGTATCTTTTGAAATGAAAAATAGGGTATTGAGTGTATAAAGTGTCTTGTTACAAATTATGAATAAAATGTCAGACAACCGCTATAGCCTCCGGGGCGTTTCAGCCTCTAAAGAAGATGTGCATAAAGCCATCTCTACAATTGACAAAGGATTGTTTCCCAAAGCCTTTTGTAAAATTATTCCCGACTACTTAACCAATGATGATGACTATTGTATCATCATGCATGCCGATGGTGCCGGTACCAAATCGTCATTAGCTTATCTGTATTGGAAAGAAACGGGTGACCTTTCAGTGTGGAAAGGCATTGCCCAAGATGCGTTGATTATGAATATTGATGACTTACTATGTGTTGGAGCCACTGACAATATTTTATTATCATCTACTATCGGCCGAAATAAAAACCTTATTCCCGGAGAAGTAATCTCAGCGATTATCAATGGTACTGAAGCGTTGTTAAAAGACTTAAAAGCCTTTGGAGTAACTATTCATGCTACCGGTGGCGAAACTGCCGATGTGGGTGATCTGGTCCGTACCATTATTGTAGACTCTACCGTTACCGCCAGAATGAAACGCAGTGAAGTCATTGACAATGCCAATATTACAGCCGGCGATGTGATTATAGGCCTGGCCTCCTTTGGGCAAGCCTCTTATGAAAAAGAGTACAATGGCGGAATGGGCAGTAACGGCCTAACTTCTGCAAGGCATGATGTTTTCGACAACTATTTGGCAAAAAAATACCCCGAAAGTTTTGACCATGCAGTACCCGAAGCGTTGGTCTATTCAGGAAATATGAAATTAACAGATGCCGTTGCTAATGGTTCACTCAATGCCGGAAAATTAGTATTGTCTCCAACGCGCACCTATGCGCCAATTATCAAAAAAATACTGGCAAAATACCGCTCCCAAATACACGGAATGGTACACTGTAGCGGCGGGGCACAGACTAAAATTTTACATTTTATTGAAAACCTGCATATTGTAAAAGACAATCTGTTTGAAGTACCTCCGTTGTTTCAAATGATACAAGAACAATCGGGTACCGATTGGAAAGAGATGTACCAAGTTTTTAATTGTGGCCACCGAATGGAATTGTATGTGCCTCAAGACATAGCCGATGAAATTATTGCCATTTCCAATGCTTTTAATGTCGATGCCCAAATTGTAGGGCACGTAGAAGCATCGACCCAAAAAAAACTGACCATTAAAAGTTCTTATGGCAAGTTTGTTTATTGGTAAATTCATTTTTAAGCTGAAGTACCTCAAATAAGTCTTTTTACAAATCGATTTTTTTTATTAGATTTTACAACTTTATGAATTTTGGTGTTAAGCTCATTTTGTAAAAATTCTCAAAATGTTTATATAGTATCAGATAATAATAAAAGAAAATTTTTTATTTTTATTTTTTGTAACAAAATACCAAAGCCTGTTACATACTATTGTAAAAACAACTCAAATGATTTCACGTTTTTTAAATTTAGAATGGAAACAGTTTTCCAGAGCCTCCTATTTTCAAAAAGGAATAGCCATCAAAATTTTATTGGGCTTCGCCGTACTTTATT
>DRQI01000334.1 GCA_011330545.1 Flavobacteriia bacterium | reverse complement strand
TGGTTGCTTGCTCATAAAAAGGAGAGCGTTCGAAGAGGTGTTTGGCAATAAACTCTTTTAAATCTGTTGTTTTAACAGTGGCTACGAGCGGCCTTTTTTTCTTATTTTTTTGTTTAGATAATTTATTATAAATAGTTGTAATTGAAGATTTTAAATATACTGAAAAAGCCTTTAATTTGATGGTATCCATATTGTTTCCGTAGCAAGGGGTACCACCACCGAGTGCCAATATAAAATCGTCTTTTCGCTGTAGTAATTCGTTTAAATATATTGTTTCTTTTTTCCTAAAATAAATTTCACCCTTGGTTTTAAATATATCGGGAATGGCCAATTGCTCTTTTTGGGCAATATAATCATCCAAGTCAACAAAGGGTATGTGGCGTTTACGAGCTAATTTTTTACCTATTGACGACTTTCCACTAGTCATATAACCTATCAAAACTATTATCATAAAAAATTGATTTTAAGTATGCTATCGCAAAGCACAAATATCGTAGAAATTTTTTTATAAAATAAGTTGGTAAATAAATATTAGATAGTATATTTGCATCCGAAATTGATTGACCTGGTAGCTCAGTTGGTAGAGCATCTCCCTTTTAAGGAGAGGGTCCTGGGTTCGAGCCCCAGCCAGGTCACAAATTCATAACAGAATTATCATTACCTATGTTTTGATTAATTCTGTTTTTTATTATATAATTGGGCGAGAAGTTTATCCTGAGCGTAGACTAAGGGAGCCCCAGCCAGGTCACTTTTAGAAAAACTAAAAAATAACAAAACCCTGTAAATCATCTAGTTTGCAGGGTTTTATTATTTTAGGATAACCTTTTTGTTTGATGTTAGAATTCTTCTATAAAATCTTTAGAATAGTCATCAATCATATTTTTTAATAATCTTTTTTATCGTATTATTCACTCGTAATAGATAAATACCATTTGCTAATCCTGAAAGATTAATTGTCGATTGAGTTTGGTTTTTGGCCATTGAAATATCATCAAGTAAAAGTTTTTGTCCGGTAATAGTAAAAATTTCAAGTGTTTCGATTTGTTCTACTCCATTAATTTTAACAGATTCATTAAAAGGGTTTGGGTAAATGATAAAATTGGTTGTTGCTAAATCATCTATCCCTAATGTTGCCCCAAATTCTATGGCTCCAATATCAGCATTACTATCTCTCGTATTTCCAAAAAAGTCATCTGTAGGCGCAACACTATTATCTGAAGCATCAATAGCTGGAGAGGTTTGCTGTAGATTAAAATCAAAACTATTTGTTTCGTCTAAATAATTTGTTGGAGCATTAACAAATAGAGGATTATCAATGGTTGTATTAACATCTATTGAGGCAATATCATTATCTTCATTAACAGTTCCATTTATTCCAAAAATTAAATTATCACTTACTGTTAAATTCGTTGTTCCTCCGGAAGCAAGCGCAAAACCATTCCAATCTGTATCAACTACTGATATATTGTTTATCATTTTGATATCATCTCCGCCTTGAGCACTAATCCCTATATTTTTTCCTTGTTGCCCTTCACTACTTAGAGAACCAGCAGGCCCATAAGGTTCAACAGAATTAGTATAAGAATTCATATAACAGGTATTATTAATAAAATCTATTCTATAACCATCATTACTATGCACACCGCTAAAGCCATTCCAATAACATAAATTATTTTGTACTAAAATACGTCCTTGTCCATTTATCCAGCTAGACAAATTATTTCGTTGTAAGGATATTCCTTTTCCTTCATCTATTCGCGGTGTAATAATCGTTTTTGTTGGTGCCCAAGAAAATTGCTCATTATAATTATGATGTATGTTGTTTTTGAGAATGTTTATGCTGTATCCATTATTTCCAATCGGCTTGGTTTTTGTCACGACCAAAGCATGCGTGCCTGAATACGACCTTGCAGAACAACGGTAAATTTCGTTTCCAATTATATCTACAAATTTACTATCTGAAACACGCAACCCTCCTCCCGGTGTATGATGAATCGTATTGTTTTTTATAATGATATTATCCGATCCACTAATATATAATCCTCTGGTATCAATATATGAAGGTCTGGTTACGCTACCTAAAGAGGTATATGTATCAGTTTCTTCTACGATATTATCGTTGTCGTTCGTTTCGTCTTCGTTTCTGTAATGAATATCAGCCGCCGTTGGATTGGTAACTCCACTACCTAAAACATATATAAACTGCAACGCATTTGCTGTGCTTAATGGAATTCTATCTACTTCACCTTCTATAGTTAAGTTTTCAAATTTTAAATACGAACTATTGGTAACTCTAATAATATTTGAACCATCGCCCTTAATAACAGCGTTACTATCAAAGCCTTTAATAGTAATATAGTTTCCATTCGAACCGTTTAGTCCGGTAATTCTAATAGTATTCTCTCTGTGCCATAAATGAGCATCGTGTGGAACGGTATAAGTGAAATTAGGATTGTAACTTGAATTTGCATATACTCCAATGATTGAAATAGTGTCTCCCGCTGTTACTTGGTTTTTCGCTTTGTCAAAAGTTTTATATGCTGTTGCAGCACTTGTTCCGTTGTTAGTGTCAGAACCATTTATTTGGTCTACATAATAACCTGTTTGGGCAAAACTCAATAATAGCATACATGATGCCATAAGTGTTAGCGAAATTTTTTTACTCATTTAGGTGTCTTTTATTGTTTCTTTGCGTAATGTTTTTCGTAGTATTCAAAAAATAACTCCCCTATTTTTTTCATACTCTTGTATTTATAATGGCCTAACGGTGGCGGGTTTTTTTCAAAATAATTGGTAGCATTTTTATCTTTAGATTGCGTAATTAAGGATACATACGCATCATTTTTAGCAATATTTTTCATAGCCTTCACTACTTTTCCGCTACCTACTTGAAATATTAAAAAGGGCAGTTGTGGCGATGAAAATTCAGTTCTAACACCTTTAATGAGTGCCTTTAAATTTTCTTCATAGGCATCTGCCGGAAGAGAGCCGTTTTTCTTTTTCCCACTATCACTCTCGCCTTGCACCCAAAGCATACCGGCTAATTCATATTCTTCTTTATTAAAATTGCTTAAAATTTCTTTTGCATAAGAGATAAAGTCACTATATAATTTTGGGTCGTCATCTTCTTTCATAACTTTGGCTTTATCTAGTGACCAATTCTTGTTCCAAGCGCCATACAATGACATCCCTCCTTTTGACCGTTTAATCAATATAATCTTATGATTGGGATATTTTTCCGATAAGCGAATTCCGAAAAATAACTCTGGCCCGAATACCGAATCAGTCTCAAATTTTTTAGCTATATATTTCGAAGCTTTGCTAACTTGTAACCGAACCGGCTTTTGATGATTGTAATATAGGGTTACATTGTGTTGTGCTTTCTTGAGCCGTGCCCTATCTTCATCGGTTAAGTTATAAGCCCTTGCCCGGCCTTCCATATTTGATTGGCCAGCTAAAAAAAATACTTTTATTTTTTTAGGGGCAGTGTTTTGCGGTGCATTACCGGTTATTTTTTGTGCATTACAGCTTACCAATCCAGCACAAAACAGTAATGATAAAAAGTTGTGTTTCATTCCCATTCCATAATTTTTTACAAAAATACCGTCAATTTTACCGATTGGGGTTTGCTAGTAATTTTTATAGGTCTAAAAATTGTCAATATTGGCTAGAACTGTATACCGATATATTAAACCCGTTACAGGGTTTACTTTAAATTGTCTAAAATCTTTTGGTAATTAGTATTCTCAGGAGAAATTTGAAGCAATATAATACACGTATTATAAGCATTTTTTTGTTGATTCGTTTTTATTTGCCCCAATAATTTTACATACAAAAGCCCTTCGTCAAAAGGATATTGTTTCAGTGCCTTTTCTATAATTTCTAACGATTTTTTATACGCTTTGTTTTCTTGTAATTTCAATGCGTAATTGTAAAATGCCCTTGGTATTACAGGTTGTTTATCGCATGCCAATGCCAAGTACTTCAATGATTTCTCTGCATTGCCGGTTTCGTTATACAACAAGCCCAACATAAAATACGGATAACTGTACTCGGGTTCTTGTTCTATCACTTTTAAATATAATTCTTCAGCTTTTTTTTGATGGCCTTGATTGTATTCTAACAGGGCTAAATTTATGCGGGCCCTATTGTAATAATTATCAATTTTAAGAGCCTTTTCATAGGCGTTTATGGCAGCGGTAACATCGCCCAATGTTTGATAATACAAAGCCAATTGATGTTGCCCCGAAGCGAAATCGGCATTGGCCGTCAATTCTTCTTTGTACTCTTGCCATGCTTTTTTATACTTGGCGTTATCAAATATGCCCCTATTTTTTATATTGAAATACCTCGCTGCTGAAATTCTTACCAAACGAACCGTGTCTAACAACAACGGCTCTACTATTTTGGCGGCATCAAAAGAGTTGAATTTATTGGCAGCTAGTATGACTTCATTTCTTACCAAGGCAGATGCATCGGCTACATAGTGTAATAACTCATTTATTTCATCTTGTGTCAATGTTTGGTTTGCATATTGTGTTACGGCTGTTGCCCTAATAATTTCGGGATTCTTTTTATTTGAAATTACCTCATAAAAGGCTTTTTTATCACCGTGGTATCCGGCTAATAAATTGTCAGAAAAATGTTCAGGCCTATGCTTACCATACCATTTTTGTATGTTTTTTGAAGCCCACGAGGCACTTTTATCGGTATGACATTGGTTACAGGCATTGGGAGTGCCATAGCTTACCGATTGGTCTGGGCGTGGAATCCTAAAACTGTGGTCTCTTCTAAAATCTATGCCCATATAGGTTTTGCCGGCCATATGGCAATTAACACACAAGGATGCTTTGGTATTTTGTTTATGGAAATGATGCGAAGGTGTATTGTACTTAGGAGCATGGCATTGCAAACAAAGTGCATTGCCCTGTTTTTTGAGCTGTAAGGAATGTACATTGTGGCAATCTTTACACGACACACCGTTGTGATACATTTTACTTTGTACGAAAGAGCCATACACATAATCTTCGTCTTTTATTTGGCCATCCAACTCATATACCGGTTCAATCATTTTACTGGGGTTGTAATGGTCTAAATAATGGCCTTGATAGTCAAAATAATTTGTTAACTGACTTCTTCTTGAATGGCATCTGGCACATTTTTGTACCAATTCTTTTGATGCCATTAAAGTATCCATATAAAGTTTTGGAGGCTTTTTATCTTTGTATTTTTCGTTATTTTGATAATAGTCAACATGTGTACTTGAGGGGCCATGGCAGGCTTCGCAACTTACATTGATAATGCTAAAAGTAGTATTGTATTGTTGGGTGGTGTTATCATAATTTTTATGGAGGTTGGTTGAATGGCAATCGGCACACATATTGTTCCATGTCATGCTGCCGCCTGTCCAATGCAACCAATCGTTATGGGTAACCTTTAGCTTGGGTTGCAGGTCATACCATTTTTGTTGTTTTGCATCCCAAGCTACTAACAGGCATTGTTTTTTACCATTTTTAAAATCAATCAAATATTGTTGTAGTGGTGTTACACCAAAAGTATAGGTTATTTTATAATCTTGGTACATTCCCTCTTCTCCTTCGGTATTTACATAAAAATCGTTGCCTTTTTTAAAGAAATGATACTTAATGCCTTTGCTTTGAAAAGTTGTATTGTTAAAATTACCCAACACTGAAGTAGAATCGGCAACTTGCATCGATAAATCGTGGTGGGAGTTTTGCCATGCCGAAAATTCTTTTTTATGGCAAGTTTTGCAGGTTTCTGAACCCATAAAACTGTTGTTACTCAATAAGGTATTCGTTTTTTCAACTTTTTTATATTGCTCTTTTTTACACGAAATAATCAGTATTAAAAGGAGTACTAAAAAAATACGCTTATTCAAGAAGTTACTTTTGGTATTGAGCATTTGATATGCATTATTTTTTTATGACAGGCTGTACACAACAATCGGTTTTAAGGTAGTACAATCCACTAGATACATGGCTCAAATTTAAAGAAATTAAATTAGTATTTTTTGTAATTATTTTTGTTAGAACTATTCTACCGGTTTGGTCGTAAATTTTGATTTTATTTAAGTTCTCAAATGCTCCACTAAGAAATATTTTCCCTGTGGTTGGATTCGGATACATTTTTATATCTCTATTTTGAACTTCTTCAACATTTAACACAGATATAAATTCATACGCACCAATATCTGGCAAGCCATCGTTTCTGAGATTTCCTACTATATCATCAATAATTGTTGACGTACTATTGCCTGCATCTATAGCAGGCGAATTTTGACTCAATGTAAAGTCTCCGTTTTCAGGATTTGTCAATAAAGGGTTTTCCTCTGTCCAACCATTCGGCATATTTTTATGAATGGCCTGAGTACCGTTTTCATTGTACAAGATGTTATTGCTTATAGTAATGTTGGTTAAGGTGCCTCCTAATTTTCCCAACGCCCAATGGTCTGGTTCGGCATACGAAATGTTATTTCTAATGATAACATTATCTGCATTATTGACACCTATGCCTCCTGCAGCACTATCGTTGGTGGTTCCGTTTTTATAACAGGTATTGTGTTCTATTATGGCACGGTCGGTTTTATGACAAACGATGCCCGAAGCCCCATTAAAGGAAGAAATATTATTGGCAATTAAAATCTTGCCTTGTGTGTATGTATCTTGGTTTCGGGTTAAAAACAGGCCTGTTCCTTCATCAATCACCATTTTTATGATTGTTTTTGATGGTGCCCAAGAAATCAACCTGTTTTCATTATGATGTACATTGTTTTTAAGAAGTTTTATTTTTACTCCTGTAAAGGTATCATTACTGGGCGTAACGGTGGCTTCGGCAACGGTAATGGCTCCAACACCTGCCGATGTCCAATAGGTATTGTGATAGACTTCATTATTAGTGATGGTAACATAATCACTTTTATCGGCACGAATGGCAGAACCGGTCATATCATGCACGATATTGTTTTTAATGATAATATGATGTGATTGACTGGCAACAATGCCTCTTCCGTTATAATACGATGGTTTTTTGATATTAGGAGTTGGTGGTTTTGCTAGGGTTGTTCCGCGTAAAGCGGGGTCATTGATATCAATACCTAATTCTATGGCTAAATCATGTACGGTACCATTACTATCTTTGTATAAACCCCACGCAGCATCGGCTTCGGCTTGGGTAATCATATCGCCATTGCCTTTGGCTTCAAATCCTATAATTTGTATGTAGGAAGCATTTTTTAGTAAAATATTATAATTTGAATCTGATTCTAACAGCACATGGTCGCCCGGAAAAGGCATAAATGTGATATAGTTATCGGCATTGCCGTTGGCTGTTATTTTTACCAGATTATCGCCACCCCAAATATCACCATCATTAAAATCGGCATTTCTATAGGTACCTTGATGTACAAAAACGGTATCGCCAGGCTGTACTATATCGGCGGCTTTTTGTATGGTTTTAAACGGATTTGCCAATGTGCCGGTACCGGTAACATCTGAACCGGTAGTTGCGACATGCCTATTGGTTTGTGCATGGGTTTGCAGAAAACAAAAAAAAGCAAAACCCACCAAAATTTTATAAATCGTCATTTTTTTCCTTTTTATTGTACTTTGAAAAACCATCTGCTTAGCTGATGGTAATGCCCTCTTGGCTTAGCCTACTTTTTCAGACCTGTCAGGTTTTGAAAACCTGACAGGTCTTTTGGTCTGTTTATAATGATCTTATTGCTCATTGCCCCTGTTAGAGGTTTTCTAAAGTCACCTTCTCAGAAGGTGTGATTTTTACTCTGGCAGATAGACCAACCTTAAGATGCCAAATATTTGTAAAGCGTCCGTCATTCACTGGTGTTTTTAAATAAAGTTTCCATTTCTTCCAAGGTCTTTCCTTTGGTTTCGGGAATAAACTTCCAAACAAAAACAATGATGATGATGATAAATCCTGAAAAGAGGAAATAGGGCAAGGCATTGTTCCACGTGCCGCCATCCAGTTTTAATTTATTGGCATGGCTTTCTACAACCATCGGAAAGGTTTGTGACACAAAATAATTGGCCAGCCACTGCGCGGCTACGGCAATTGACATAGCAATACTCCTGATTTTATTGGGAAATATTTCTGATAAAATTACCCATACTACCGGTCCCATAGACATGGCAAATGCGGCTATAAAAATGAGTATCCCTATCAAACTGATAATTCCCTCTGAAGGTGATAATGCGGGCAAGCCTGCTGAATTTATACTTGTATAATCACTAAAATAAAGGGTGAAGCCTATCATTAAAAACCCGATGAGCATCCCAAAACCTCCAATAATCAATAAGGGTTTCCTCCCCAATTTATCAACGGTAAACATAGCGATAAAAGTAAATACCAAATTTACAGTAGCTAATAATACTTGTTGTTGTAAAATATCATCTTTGCCAAAACCTAAGGCTTGTTCAAAAATATCGGCTCCGTAGTATAAGACGGCATTGATTCCGGTAAATTGTTGTAGTGCCGAAAGAATGGTGCCAATAATAATAATGGTAATCAATGGTTTTGAAAAAATAGAAACTTTCTCTTTGGCACTTTCACTTTGAATGGAATCTCTAATTTCTACTATTTCTTTATCAGCAATTTCTTTTCCGTGTATTCTGGTTAAGATATTAAGGGCTTCTTCTTCCTTATTTTTTGTCATTAACCAACGTGGACTTTTGGGTACTAAGAAAAGAAGGATTAGAAATAACAGTGCCGGAATTAATTCTGACCAAAACATTTGCCGCCAGCCAAATTGAATATTTTCGGCTTCACTCAAACTATTACCAATAAAATAGGTTGCTAAAAAGACCACAAAAAAACCGATGACAATGGCCAATTGGTAAAAGGTAACCAGATTGCCTCTTTTATCGGCAGGTGCTATTTCGGCAATATACATAGGGGCATTCATAGATGCAATACCTATGGCAATGCCACCTAATATTCTAAAAAATACCATGAGGTTAATAGAATCGCCCATAAAACTTGGCAAGCCTGAACCCCAAGCCGAAATGGTAAAAAACAGGGCCGCGATAATCAACGAGTTTTTTCTTCCGATGGCTTTGCTAACGATTCCTGCCCCTGCGGCTCCGGCCAAAGCACCTAACAGGGCGCTGCTTACAATAAAGCCTTTTAGCGCACCCGTTAGTTCAAAATATTTTGAAAAATAAAATTGTGTGCCATTAATCACCCCTGTATCATATCCGAATAATAATCCTCCGAGTGTAATTACTATGGTAATAAAATAAATGTTTATTTTTTTATTTGAAAGATTACTCATGATACGAGGCGTTAGTTTTTATTTGGCAATAATTATTTTCTTTGTGATTGACCTGTTTTCAACATCTTCAACATTTACTAAATAAACACCATTGCTCAATATTGAAACATCAAATGAATTATTTACAAAATTTTTAAGCTGCATTAAGCGTTGGCCGGCTAAATTATACACTTCTACTTTTGAAATTTCTGTCAAGCTGTTAAAGTGTAACCTACCGTTTACTGGATTTGGATATAGTGTAAAATCGGTTAATTCATTTCTGTTTACACTTAATACTGCATTTGAAAACTCAATTCTGTCAATAATAAAATCACCTGTACCTGAAGATTGCCCCGGATTGTTGGCATTGTCTTGGTCTCTAAAGCCAATTTGCACTAACACGTTACCTATCCATGCTGAAGATGTACTCAAATCTAGGTCATAGGTTTTGAAATTGGCATCACTAGTTGTAATGATTTGGTCTACTACATTGACGGCATCGCCATTCATAATTACCCGAATTTGGTCATCATTGGTTGATAAATTTTTCAATCGGATATGCATCCGTGAAAATGTATTGGCATCTACATGGTGGCTTTGTTGTTTTATTTTGGCAAACTTATTAGCTGTTGGCGTAAACGTTAAATTGCCTATGGCGGGTCCTGAAATGGTGCCGTTTGCTTTTACCCAGCCTTCTGTATCGCCATCGGTATTGAACTCATAAATGTGTTGTTCTGTGGTTGGTGCTGATGCAACAAACTCAATAGTATCAACTTCTAAACCGGCATCTGATGTTGATGCTACTCCGGCATTTGAAAAAATAAGCTCAATCAAATCTTGAGCGCCTGTCCAGTTTGTATTTGTCAAATCGAAATAATAAGTTTTGAAATTATTGAGATTAGGTGTAATATCAAATTTCACGAATCGGTTTGAACCATCGGGTTTTAAATGTTTTAATTTAAGCTCAGACATTTCTGTATTATTTTTAAGTGTTATTGCAAGAAACTTTTTAGTATCTGCATCCACTACATTTGTGCCACCGGTAGGTTTAATGAGTTTCGGTTTTTTTCCTGTTATCCAAGAAAAGGTTACGGTAGTAGTATTTGGTGTTATGGTGCCACCGGCACCGGCTGTCCAACCTTGAACGGTCCCATCGTTAAAATCCCATGTTTGGGCTGCACTTAACAGGGGCAATGAAATAAGAGCAATTAATAAAGTAATTTTTTTCATAATTTGTATTTTAAAAATTTGAGTTAGAGATAAATTAATACTTACTATCATTTTTTAACAACCCCTTCTCTATTTAAAGAATGTCTTGTTAAAAAATACTTTTGTGTATGAGTGTTCTTCATAGAAATTTGAAATGTTACTACTATGATTGTCTAGGGTGCTTTTTTTATCTTAGGCTTTTGGCAGTAGGCCGGCTTATTTTTTTAAATTATTATTCTTTATTTTTTTTCTTAGCTTTTCTTTTGGCTTTTCTCTGTTGCGCCTTGGTAAGGCTAGCTTCAGAGTTTTCACTACGGGCACTCACCTCGTTTACCCTTTCGGGTTCTTCTTGTTTTACATTGGCCTCTTTATTTTTTATAATTTTTTTTGCTTTAGTCCTTGCCTTTTTTTGCTCTAACGTTAATACTCCGTTAATCTTTTGATAGTATTTTTTGAATACTGTTTTACCACTTTCTTTTGAACCACCATTCTCCATAACAATTTTATATTCCCTCATTTTACTTAAGTGCAAATTAAAAATTTGTTTACGCTGGTTTTCTGTAAGGGCGAGTGTGGTGTCTATGCTAACTATGAGTTCGTTTAATTCTTTTACTTTTCGTTG
>DRQI01000333.1 GCA_011330545.1 Flavobacteriia bacterium | reverse complement strand
GACATCGGTACCGTCTATGGTTTCTTGTCCGTCGCTTACCCCATCGCCGTCAGTGTCTTGGTCGGTAATGGTTATCGTTACTATAGCTGTTGCACAGACATCGGGATTCGGAACGGTATTACACACTTGGTAATCTACTGTTACTGTACCTCCGGCAACTGCTTCTGCTGCGGTGGGAGTGTAGGTAATTTCTCCTGTTACAGGGTCGAAACTTACCGTGCCGTTGGCAGTACCTCCGGTTTGGGTAATACCAGTATTGGCACCGGGTACAAAATCGTCATTTGTTAAAATGTTAAAGGTGGTTGGCCCTCCGAAAGCGGCAGTGAATGTATCGTTTACCGCCGTGGGTACTAATGGATTTGGGTCGGTTGTATCAGGATTTCCATCATCATCATCATCTAAATCACAAAAATCACTTGTTCCATCATTATCGGTATCAAATATTTCTAAATAATCATCTGTTCCATTTGCGGGTGCAACATCAGCAGGAGCTGCATAACTTGCTCCTATTACTCTACCGTCTGCTGTTATATCCACTCCTACGACATTTCCTACAACTCCACCGTACGTTCCATCATTATTAGTATCGGCATTCAAATCATTATATGCTTCATCGGCATCAAAACAACCGTCACCATCTGAATCTATATCTAAGTGATTGGGAATAGAATCTGCATCTGCACTTTCTTCGTACACATCTGGTACTCCATCTCCATTAGCATCGGTATAATTTGTAGTAGAACCGTCAGCATTTGCAATATAAGTAGGGTGTTGCCCTGTGTTGTCAACAGTATCTAAATAATTTGGTAACCCGTCGCCATCATTATCTCCGTTAGGGTCATTACCACCAGTTTCTACAACATCTAGAATGCCATCATTATCGTCATCTAAATCTAAGTCATCTGTAATTCCATCACCATCAAAATCCCCTAGGCATACAGCAAACAACGGAGTTCCAATAGGAAAATCATTGTCATTCATGTCAAAATCTTTCAAAAAACCGTTGTTGGCATAATTATCAAACTCTACAACATTTACATCATTAAACTCATACATTACCCTACTTGTAGCAGCACCAAATTCATTCTGAGAACCTACTGCATTCAAATCGGGAGGAATATTATCTATTACCAAATTTGTTGGAATGGCTGTCGCCGTAAAACGAACATTTGCTCCACAATCTGTAGCTAAGGCTTCATTATTAGGGCCATCAATATCATTGATTACAAACCTAAAATCGTTGACAGGTATCGGGGTAATCCCATCTGCTTGCAAAAAAGCGTATCGTATTCTGGAAAGATTTCCCGGTATTCCGGAAACTGATGACGATGAAGTATATCGAATATTATCTCCTGATTTTGTAAATCTACCTGTTTGGCCACTTATTCTAGTGGCTCTAACAAACGCCAAAGTAGGAATACCCGGAGAAGTTGCCGTAAACAACGTATTATCTGTGTTATTACCTGATTGAACGCCTGTAATTGTTACCAGCTCAAAGTTTTGAGAATAGCTATTGATAGAAAAAAATAGCAATACAACACTTAGTACTTTTAAAAATGATTTCTTATCTCTTATTGAAATAGTAGAATTTCCAACAAAAAACCTAAACAGGTTTGAACATTTTAGAAAAAGGACTAAAAGTAATACTGAGATTGACTTCTGTTCAATAAAATTCTCAGATTTTAGTTGTAATTCTCTACGAAAAAGTTTATGTTTGTTATTCTTCTTTTCTGTCAAAAAAGGGAATACACTATGTACAAAAAAATTTGTCATGTTAATTGATTTTTACTTGTAATTATTAATTATTCATGATGCCGCCCCGGTTATAGTAATGCTCTCAAACGTTTTCTATAACTTGGGGTTTTTCATATTTTATATATGAGCTTATTTAAAATTTTTAACCATTAAATTTTAATTTTATCTACACTTCTTTTCATTAGTCAAAAATGTATTTTTTTACTTTATGACATATAAATAGTATTACCAAACAATTGTTATGACGGAAAACATCATCTTCTAGGAGATGAAAGTTAAAAAAGAATGAAAAAATATTTTTGAGATATTACTTTCATGAATTTAGCGACATAGCAACTACTTCTACTATTGTGGTAAAAGTAAAAAAAATGTTAAAAATGTGTTAAGAATGTTGATAAGTATTGTAAATTGTTAATAAACTCCGTTAATCTTATTCGCTAATACAACAATTAGCCATTTCTAATTCCTACTGTCAGAAGCTATTTAATTTTTTAAAATTATTTTTAATATTCAAATTATTTAGTTCAATTATTTCTAATTTGCACCAAATTATAAGATGTCATGAAGAATTTTTTAGTACTTCTATTTTTTTTATTTTCAGTCTCGCAAACCTATTCGCAAGAGGTTATCAATACGATGTTTTACAATTTATTGGATTTTCCGGAAGCTCCCCCATCCAATAGGGCTGACATTTTAAAAACAATTTTAGATGATTACCAACCTGATTTGTTTATGGTTTGTGAATTGCAATCGCAAGCAGGGGCCAATACCATTTTGAATACTTCTTTGCAAACGGCAGACAACCGTTATGCCATGGCTCAATTTGTATCGAACCAATCGAACCCTAACAGCGACTTACAGCAATTGGTGTTTTACAATTCAAATAAGTTGATTTTAGACAGCCAAGATATTATTACTACCTTGGTAAGAGACATTAATCATTACGCTTTTAGGCTGCATACACCTGATGCCGCTACCAATCCTATTTTTTTAGATGTTTTTGTCACTCATTTTAAATCGAGCCAAGGCAGCGCCAATGAAGAACTGCGTGCCAGTATGGCATCAGACCTTACCAATGCACTCGAATCAATACCCTCTGATCATTTCATTGTTTTTTCAGGAGATTTGAACCTTTATACAGCGAGCGAGAGTGCCTATCAAGAATTATTAGACCCTACGAACCTCGTTATTTTAAAAGACCCTATTAACCGCCCCGGTAGTTGGCATGTAAATGCTAATTTTCAAGATATTCATACACAGTCTACCCGGGTTTCAAATTCAGGGTTTAGTAATTTTGGTGCCGGTGGCGGATTGGACGACCGTTTTGATTTTATCTTAATCTCAGAAAATTTACAAAATAGCGGTTCTTTGCATTATGTTGCCAATTCTTATAAGGCGTATGGCAATAATGGTAATTGCTTTAACGGCAATATTAATGATGCTTCTTGTTCGGGTACTGAATTTTCGCAGTCAATCAGGAATAGTTTGTACAATATGAGCGACCATTTACCCGTTGTAATGCAACTGGAAACCAATCAGGTTTTAAACCTTTCTGACAATTTGCAATCAAATAATTATATTCATTTTAAAAACGGCAATGTAATTACCGATGCGATTAGGTTAGAAATTGATGCCGGTATATTACATGACACCATTGTTATCTATAATAGTATCGGCCAAAAAATTAAAAGTATTCAAGTCAATTCAACAATAACAACAATTGACGCAACCAATTTAACCGGAGGTATCTACTATATGGTATTGCAAGATTCGCATACCTCGAAACCTTTAAAATTTATAAAGATATAGCTTGAATTTTACTAAGTACATATTCATATTGTTTTTAATACCTTCTTTTATAAGTAAGGCTCAAAATAATATCATTAAGATTGATGCATCTTTAAATTTTGAAAAAAAGGAAATTCAAATTCAGCAAGAAATTCTGTATTTTAATAAAACCAACCGTATTTTAGACACCCTCTATTTCCACAATTGGGCCAATGGATATAAAGACCGGCGAACGCCATTATCAAAACGGCTCATTGAAGATTACGATAAGAATCTCTATTTTGCTAAAGAGGAAAAAAGAGGCTATTCTGTTATTAAAAGCGTATCTAATAATTATAGTGCTACCCAATGGTCTACGGTAAAAAATGCTCCTGATATATTCAGTGTTGTATTGAATAAACCGCTACAACCCAATGATTCTACCTTGTTGGCCTTCACCTATATTGTTAAAATACCTGATGCGGCCTTTACAAGGTATGGCAGAAATAAAACCACTTATAATTTACGGTTTTGGTATATCACACCTGCAGTTTATGACAATCAATGGCAATTGATGAGTAATTTGAATATGGATGATTTGTATATGGATACGGCAGATTATGACATCAGGTTTACAATACCTGAAGGCGTTCACCTGAACACCGACCTCTCTTTAACAAAAAACGACCACCCTCCTAATAGCACTTATCACCTTACGGGGAAAAATAGGATTGATATCGAATTAAATATCAATGTTTTAAATGATTTTTTACATTTTAAAACAAATGCCGTAGAAGTAATCACCAACCTCAACGGCACTGATTTAAACCGACAATTAAAACAGGATATCGTATCGCGGGAAGTGGGCTTTATCGAAGAATATTTAGGCGCCTATCCGCAGGATAAATTATTGGTAAACAAAATTTCTTATGACAAAAACCCTATTTACGGCTTAAATCAATTGCCTAAAATATTGAATCCGTTTTCAGGGGCTTTTGAATGGGATATAAAAATGTTTAAAGTTTTGACACGTAAGTATTTAGAGAATACTATTTTGGTCAATAGAAGAAATGATGCTTGGATATTAGATGGCATTCAAACCTATTTAATGATTAAATATGTAGAGAAATATTATCCTGATGTAAAAGCCATGGGTAAAATTTCAAAGATTTGGGGAATTAGAAGTTATCAATTGGCAAAGTTGAATTTCAATGAAAAATATGCCTTTGTAAATCTATTTGCCATGCGAAAAAATTATGACCAAGCATTGACTACAAGGGCAGATTCGCTCTCAACCTTTAACAGAAAAATTGTCAATAAATACAAAGCGGGCATTGGCTTAGTATATTTAGACGCTTATTTAAACGACAGCATTGTTTTTAAAAGTATTAAACAATTTTATACCGAAAGTAAGGGTAAAAAAACCAATAGCAGGCTTTTTAAAGAAATCATAACTTCAAAAACCTCAAAAGACCTCGGTTGGTTTTTTGGCGATTATTTGAATTCAAAAAAGAAAATAGACTATACCATCAAAAAAGTAGTAAAGACTGATGACTCGATAAAAATTATTATTAAAAATAAGCGAAATTTTACGGTACCCATAGCCCTTTACGGGATTAAAGATAAAAAAGTACAGTTTAAACAATGGCTTACCGATATTGACAGTACAAAAACAATTACTATCCCGAAAGGAGATTTTACAAGGTTGTCATTAAACTATGAAAATAATTATCCTGAGATAAACTTAAATAATAACTGGAAAAATTTAAACCCCAGTATTTTAAACAGGCCTATCTTATTCCGCTTTTTAAAAGATATAGACAATCCTTATTACAATCAGCTATTTTACAATTTAGAATACGACTATAATTTTTATGACGGTTTATTATTAGGGGCAGTACTATCAAATAAAACTGTCTTTAAAAAGCAATGGAACTATAAATTTGTACCTACTTATGGATTAAAAGGCAAACAACTTACAGGTAGTTTTTCGTTATTTTACCAATATTTGCCCGATGAAACCCCTATCTACAGATTTACCTCAGGCATTAGCGGCAGTTTGTTTCACTATGCTCCTAATTTATCATATAAAAGCCTAACGCCATATATCGGCATTGAGTTTAAACGCAAAAGTTTACGCGATGTAGGCGGAAAATCAATCTTTGCCAGATATGTTTTAATCGATCGTGAAACTGAACCCAATGCCCCATCGTTAGAATCTGATAATTACAGGGTTTTTAACCTGAGGTACGGGTATTCTAAGCCCGACATCATTCGCGATTTAAGATATTTTCTTGACCTTCAATTTGGTGAAAATTTTAGTAAATTTTCTGTTGATTTTAGGTATCGAAAACTTACGGATAAAAATCGGCAATTTGATTTTAGGACTTTTTTCGGTACTTTTTTATACAACAATACTACCAGTACGTATTTCAATTTTGCGTTAGACAGGCCGACCGATTATTTATTTGATTACGACTTTTTAGGAAGGTCTGAAGAATCGGGTTTTTTCAGTCAGCAAATTATTATTGCCGAAGGTGGGTTTAAATCTATTTTTGAAAACCCTACGGCCAACCGGTGGATGTTTACTACCAATGGCAGTTTTAGCATTTGGCGATGGATTGAAGTGTACGCCGATGCCGGTTTTTACAAAAACAGAAATATCAACCCTATTTTTAGATACGACAGTGGTATCAGGTTCAATTTTATCCATAACTTTTTAGAAATTTATTTTCCACTACAATCAAGTTTAGGCTTTGAGCCTTCATTACCCAATTATAGCACTAAAATCAGATTTGTATTGACCATTAGCCCTAACAAAATTATCAATTTAGTGAGAAGGGGATTCTTCTAATTGAAAAATGGCACTTTGTAGGTTTTTAGTTCTGCTCCAAAAATTGTACGTTTGCAAAAGTCAAAACAGCATACTACATGTCAGAAAAAACAGCTATCGGTACTCAAAAAATATCCTATCAAGATTTCAAAAAAGAAATCTTAGACGATTATAAGATTGCCGTAACTAGCAGGGAATGTAGTTTATTAGGGCGTAGGGAGGTGCTTACCGGAAAAGCAAAATTCGGAATTTTTGGCGGTGGAAAAGAAGTTCCGCAATTGGCAATGGCAAAAGCCTTTAAAAATGGCGATTGGCGGTCAGGTTATTACAGAGACCAAACGTTTATGATGGCGATTGGCAAATTGACCCCCGAACAATTTTTTGCCGGTTTATACGCCCATGCCGATATAAAAGCCGAACCTCAAGCGGCAGGAAGGCAAATGGGAGGCCATTTTGCCACGCATACATTAAATGACGATGGAAGTTGGAAAAACCTTCTTCAACAAAAAAATATAAGTGCCGATATCTCTCCTACCGCCGGCCAAATGCCGCGTTTATTAGGATTGGCACAAGCCTCAAAACTCTATAGAAACCTCAAAGGCCTGCCCAATGCCACCCTTTTTTCTGATAACGGCAATGAAATTGCATGGGGCACTATTGGCAATGCCAGTACTTCTGAAGGCCATTTTTTTGAAACTATCAATGCTGCCGGAGTCTTACAAGTACCGTTGGTAATTAGTGTTTGGGATGATGAATACGGCATTTCCGTTCCGGCAAAATACCACACAACAAAAGAAAGTATTTCAGAAATTTTAAAAGGATTTCAACGTGACGAAAAAAATAAAGGCTATGAGATTTTTACGGTAAACGGTTGGGATTATTCTAAATTAATAGATGTCTATAATCAAGCATCAACAATTGCAAGAAATGAACATGTACCCGTTTTAATCCATGTAAAAGAATTGACACAGCCGCAAGGGCATTCTACTTCGGGCTCGCACGAACGCTATAAAGACGAAGCACGCTTGCAATGGGAAATTGCCCATGATTGTAATGCCAAAATGCGCGAATGGATACTCAGTGTTTTTGAAAATGAAGAAGAATTAATTGCCATAGAAAAAGAAGCAAAAAAAACAGTAAATGCTGCCCGAAGGACTGCATGGAGTAATTACTTGCAAGAGATTATTCAAGCGCAGAAACAAGTACTGGGCTTACTCGGAAATGTAGCTGAAAAAAGTGATAATAAAGCTTTTATTATAAAATTGCGAAATGATTTGGCAACCATTAAAGACCCGTCAAAAAAAGACGTACTCTCTACTGCCAGAAGAAGCCTCATCTACTTAACTGATACTACAAGCCCCGAAAAAATACAATTACAACAATGGATACAAGCGTATACCAAAGAGCAATACAGTAAATACAGTTCACACCTTTACAGCGAGATTAAAAATAACGCCAAAACCATTAAAGAAATAACCCCTACTTATGATGAAAATGCCGAAGTTGTCGATGCGCGAATCATCTTAAAAAATAATTTTGACAGTATTCTTTCTAAGTACAATGAAGTTGTCATTTTTGGCGAAGATACCGGTAAAATAGGTGATGTAAACCAAGGCCTCGAAGGTTTGCAAGAAAAATACGGACTCTTAAGGATAAGCGATACCGGAATACGGGAGGCTACCATTATGGGGCAAGGAATTGGCTTGGCCATGCGTGGGTTTAGGCCTATTGCAGAAATTCAGTATTTAGATTATCTATTATACGGCTTACAGATTTTAAGTGACGATTTAGCCACCTTACGTTACCGGAGTTTTGGCAAACAAAAAGCACCTTTAATTATTCGCACCCGGGGCCACCGCTTAGAAGGTATTTGGCATTCAGGTTCACACATGGGAGCCATTATTCACCTATTACGGGGTATCTATATCTTAACGCCGAGAAATATGACCAAAGCCGCCGGTTTTTACAATACCCTTTTACAAAGTGATGAACCTGCTTTAATTGTTGAAAACCTTAACGGATACCGCCTTAAGGAAAAATTACCCAATAATATAGGTACTTTTACAACTCCCATAGGCGTTGTAGAAACTGTTAAAGAAGGCGATGACATTACCATTGTTTCTTATGGGTCTACCCTTAAACTTGTAGAAGAAGCCGCTAAAGAATTGGCTCAAGTTGGCATAGAAGTTGAAATTATCGATGCACAGACATTAATGCCCTTTGACTTACAGCACGATGTTATAAAAAGCCTGCAAAAAACCAATAGGTTAGCCATTATTGATGAAGATGTTCCCGGAGGTGCCTCTGCTTACCTACTCAATGAAATTATAAATACACAAAATGCCTATGAATACCTTGACAGTAAACCCATTACAATTACCGCTAAAAACCATAGGACGGCATACGGAACTGATGGCGATTATTTTTCAAAACCCTCTGTTGAGGATATTTTTGAAGGTATTTATAACATAATGCACGAAGCAAACCCTACCCTGTATAAAAAATTATATTAAAACGTTTTTTAATTTTTAGTTTTCTAGTTTAGAACTATTTATTTACTTTTGAAAACCCTTTAAACTCTAAATTTTAACCATAATGAAATTATCTAAGATATTTATCTCATTTATTTTCCTTTTATTTACTTCTCTTATTGCCTTTTCACAAAACGCGGGTAGCGCAGCAAATGAAGGCTCTTTAAATAGTGGAAACATTGAAAGTCAATTTGATTACCTGTATAAGAAATCATTTAAATGGACTGACCCAAATACCGGACAACGCTATAAGACTGTGAAAGTAAACCATCTGTTTAAGTTTAAAAACAATATTCTCGAT
Organism: Flavobacteriia bacterium; assembly: GCA_011330545.1. Taxonomy (GTDB): domain Bacteria; phylum Bacteroidota; class Bacteroidia; order Flavobacteriales; family Flavobacteriaceae; genus Aureibaculum. The sequence goes on along the minus strand of DRQI01000333.1, from coordinate 183 downwards.
TCTTTAAAATCAGGAAGGAAAAAATTATTAGACATCCAAAAAGTAGTTGCCGCCCAAAAAAGTGAAATAGAAGCGCTAAAATTAGAATTGGGTACTATTAATAAAAAGTTAGGCTCGGTAACAGAAGAAAAAGACAGTATCCGTTTTCTCGGCATTCCGTTAAGCAAAGCTAGCTATAATACT
>DRQI01000332.1 GCA_011330545.1 Flavobacteriia bacterium | reverse complement strand
CAATGTAAAATATCATAATTCATTATGATAAAGGTTGACAAAAATACAGATATTATTTAGTGTATCTAAGAAATGTACTTTATTTTTAATCTGACATTGGCAATATTTGAAATTATTTTTTGTTCTTTGTTGTTTTATAATTACAAATTGTTAGCATGCAACAAAAAATTGTTATCACCGGTGGCCCCGGAACCGGAAAGACAACCTTAATACACCAATTGGAAGACAAAGGATTTGCCTGTACCCCTGAAATTTCGAGGCAAGTAACACTTCAGGCTAGAAAAAATGGTATTGAACACCTTTTTTTAGAAAACCCCTTGTTATTTAGCAAATTATTACTCGAAGGCAGAGAACAACAATATATTGATGCTGAAAATACAGATACCCCAATTGTTTTTTTCGACAGGGGCATTCCTGACGTACATGCGTATATGAATCATTTTAAAACCGACTACCCTCAAACCTACCTTGAAAAAAGCAAAACTTATCGCTATGATACCATTTTTTTATTGCCGCCTTGGAAAGAAATTTATATTACCGACAACGAACGGTATGAGAGTTTTGAGTTATCGGTTTCTATCTATAAACACTTAAAAAATGCTTATACCGAACTCGGGTATGACATTATAGAGGTGCCTCATGGCGAGGTTGCAGAAAGAGTTGACTTTATACTAAAACACTTAAGGCTTTTATAATGAAGGAGGCGCTTGAAGTTTTACATAAGTATTGGAGTTATACCTCCTTTAAAAAGCCTCAAGAAGCGATTATCAATCATGTCTTAGCCAATCAAAATGTAGTGGCACTCTTGCCTACAGGCGGCGGTAAATCTATTTGCTATCAAATTCCCGGATTGCTCAAAGAAGGAGTTTGTATTGTAATTTCACCACTCATCGCGTTGATGCACGACCAGGTAGATTCTTTAAAAAAAAAGGGTATCAAAGCCATAGCTATTACTGCTGCATTGCGGCAAAATGAAGTTATTGAAGCCTTTGATAACTTGATGTATGGAAATTACAAATTCTTATACCTGTCGCCGGAAAAATTACAGTCGAAATTTATTCAAGAAAAAATCAAACAACTTCAAGTGAATTTAGTGGCTATTGATGAAGCCCATTGTATCTCAGAATGGGGCCATGATTTTAGGCCTGCCTACTTAAAAATCCCTATCCTCAATGAAATACACCCCAACACGCCTGTCATAGCACTTACAGCCACGGCCACAAAACAAGTACTGAATGATATCGTAACCCAGTTGACTATTTCTGATGCACACATTGTAAAACAATCTCTGATACGAAAAAATTTAGCGTTGAACATCATTCATAGTGAAGATTTTTATTATCATATCAAACGTATTATGGGCACTTCGCCGCCGCCTTCAATTATCTATGCCAATAGCCGTAAAAAAGTAAAAAACGTAAGCGATTATCTGAATAAAAATGGTTTTAAAAGCACTTATTACCACGGTGGGTTATCGGCGGAAAAAAAAGAGGCAACTTTTGCCGATTGGATGACAGAAAAAACTCCTATTATGGTGGCAACCAATGCCTTTGGAATGGGCATTGACAAAAATAATGTACGGTATATCCTTCACTTAGACATTCCTTTTAGCCTTGAGAACTATATGCAAGAAGCCGGAAGAGCCGGAAGGGATGGCCAAGATGCTTTTTCATATATTTTTGTCAACCCGCATACCCTTTCGTATATAAAAGAACTCCATACAAAAAATACCATCTCAGTTGAACTGGCTAATAAAGTATACCTTGACCTCAATCAATACTTTCAAATAGCTTACGGCGAATTACCCCAACAATCATTTGAGTTTCAAATAAATGATTTTTGTACGCATTACCACCGGAATATACTGCAAACGTATAATACCATTAAATTATTAGAAAGAGAATCTATTTTAATCTTTGACGAACGTTTCAGGAAGCAATCTACACTAAAATTTACCGTTGCTCCCGATATAATTTTAGCGTATTCAACAAAAAACAACTCCGGTATCATTAAAACAGTTTTAAGAAGTTATGGAGGCATTTTTGAATATCAAACTCATATTGATGAATTTTTAATAGCAAAAAAAACAGGTACCACCGCAGCCATTGTCAAAAATGAATTGATGTTACTCGCTAACCATGGGTTGGCAACGTATCGTTTTAAAAACAATACGGGCAGTATTCAGTTTTTAGTACCTAGGGAAGATACGATAACCATTCGCAATATTGCTGCGAATATTCAACGGCAACATAAAGTTAAAGCGTCAAAAGTAGCAGCTATAATGGCCTATGCCCAAAATGAAAATATTTGTAGAAGTCGTTATTTACTGGATTATTTTGGCGAAAAAAACAGCAAAGATTGTGGTATATGCGATGTGTGCAAACCTGCGGTTTCATCTGATTACCATCAGCTGGCACTCGATATCTTACATTTATTTTCTGGTAAAAAAACGTTGTCTACTAAAGAAGTGGTTTCTAATTTCAACATAGAGAGTGCAATTGTATTGAAGGCAATTCAAATCTTATTGGATACCAATAAAATTACTATAACTTCGCAAAATAAATTAGAAAAGGTTTTAAAATGATTGATACGCGTATAGTATTTATGGGGACTCCTGATTTTGCAGTGGGGGTTTTAAAAAGTTTATTGCAACACCAATATAATGTAGTAGGTGTCATTACGGCACCCGATAAGCCTTCGGGAAGGGGACGAAAAATGAATCAATCAGCCGTAAAAAAATATGCCCTAGAACAACAAATTGCTGTCTTACAGCCAACAAACCTAAAAGATAAAAACTTCTTAGAAGCCTTAAAATTGTGGGATGCCAATTTGCAAATTGTAGTTGCTTTTAGGATGTTGCCCAAAGCAGTATGGCAATTACCGGCATTGGGCACTTTTAACTTGCATGCATCTCTATTGCCTCACTATCGAGGGGCAGCGCCTATCAATTGGGCCATTATCAATGGTGAAACAAAGACAGGAGTTACTACTTTTTTTATCGATGAGAAAATTGATACCGGCGAAATTATATTACAAGAAGAAGTGCTGATTAATACTACCGATACTGCCGGTAGTTTACACGATAAATTGATGGAAGTAGGTAGCGAATTAGTAATTCAAACCGTAAAATGTATTCAAGAAGGAACTGCTAAAACCATCAAACAGCCTGATGTTGTAGGAAAGCCTGCTCCTAAAATTTATAAAGATACCTGTAAAATTGACTGGCAACAACCCATTGATACAATCTATAATAAAATACGAGGATTGAATCCATACCCCGGGGCATGGACATTACTTGACAATGCCGGTGAGCAGATAGAAGCTAAAATTTTCAATGCTGCCAAAGAAGTAACACACCATCATTACAATACAGGAAAGCTCATTACCTCAAAAAAAGAATTAAAAGTTGCGGTTCAAGATGGCTATATTTCTATTGATGAAATTCAACTGCCGGGCAAACGAAAAATGAAGGTAGTAGATTTATTAAACGGCTTCACTTTTCACAAGGGTGCTAAAATGCATTAAGCCCTTTGTTTATGTGCTTTTAGCAAGTTTTCGGTTGCAAATTTAGGGGGTTATTAACAATTTTATTCAATTTATCAACAAAATGAAGGTTTTTCGAAGCAAAATATTGCGTAAACCCTTATAAAATCTATATTTGCTACGCTTAATAACAAGCAAAAATTAATATTTAACCAATTTTAAATTATTTAATTATGAACAAATCAGAATTAGTAGATGCTATGGCTGCTGATGCAGGAATCTCAAAAGCTGCTGCAAAAAAAGCATTGGATAGTATGATGGGGTCTGTTGAAAAAACATTAAAGAAAGGCGGAAGAGTTTCTTTAGTAGGTTTTGGTTCTTGGTCAGTTTCTAAAAGAGCTGCTAGAGACGGTAGAAACCCTCAAACCGGTAAAACAATTAAAATTGCTGCAAAAAACGTAGTGAAATTTAAACCAGGTGCTGAATTAAAAAATTCAGTAAACTAATTATTTTAAGTGATATCTTAAATATAATAAAGCCCTCAAAATTGAGGGCTTTTTTTATTTCATAAAAAAGTTCTATATTAGTTGAGTAATATTGTAACATTATGTTTACTACAAAGCCATCTAAAGGACGATTGCTCATTGCCGAACCCTCTATTTTAAATGATTCTTCATTTACAAGGTCTGTTATCTTATTATCAGAACATAACAGCGAAGGCTCTATTGGTTTTATCATCAACAAACCTTCAAAATATACGTTAAACGATTTGATTCCTGAAATTAACTCTGACCTTATTATCTATAACGGAGGCCCCGTTTCAAAAGAAAATTTATATTTTATACATAAAGTACCACATTTGATACCCGATAGTATTGAAATAACCAAGGATATTTATTGGGGAGGGGATTTTGAAAAGATTCAAGAATTATTAGAAGACAATATACTCAAAGAAGGGGATATTCGCTTTTTTCTAGGATATTCGGGTTGGAGTAAAAATCAACTTCAAGATGAATTAGAAACTACTTCTTGGGTAGTCATTGAAAATAATTATCAAAATATTTTTGATGTGTCTTATCAATCTTTTTGGAAAGACCAACTGATGAAACTCGGCGGCGAATACCGCCTTTGGGCCAATGCCCCCGAAAATCCCAGTTTAAATTAATAATTACGAAGATAAGTCCTCTAAAATTGCTAATTTTTTTTGTAAACCTACCGCTACTTCAGTTGTGTACATTTTCTTTCTATATCCGGTAACGGGTTGTACGCCCAAAATAGTATTGGTCAAAAACACTTCGTCAACTCTTTGCAGTTCAAAAGGAGAAATTTCTGCCTCTACAATGGTATAATCAGCATCTTTGTGAAGGATATCAATGATATTTTTACGTACTATTCCTTTTAAGCAACCTTCAGATAACGGGGGAGTTATAACTTGATTTCCGTTGACTAAAAATACATTAGCATTCAGAGCTTCTACCAGTTGTTTTTTTTCGTTTATCAGGAGGCAATTATCCAAGTCGTTTTCATCGGCAAAAATACTCGCAAGTACATTAATTATTTTATTAGTAGTTTTTAAGGTTGAAAGCAAGCCCGAATACACATAATAATCTTTAAACAAATCAATCTCATACCTTGTTTTTACTAGTGTCTTCAATTGATGTGCTTCAATGATATACTCAATAGTATTGTGTTTTGGCAAATAGAAACCTCCATCTTTCCTATATACTGACAAGCGTACGCGAGCCGACTCCAGTTCTTGGGCTTCTACTGTTTTCAATATCTCTTTCTTAAAAAAATCTAATGTGAATTCTATGGGGATTTTCATGCGCAACATACGCATAGAGGCCATCAATCGAAAATAATGATCTTCGGCAAAGATAATTTTGTCGCCTATTACTTTTAGTGTTTCAAAAAGTGCATCGCCATATTTTAAGGCTCTATTATTTACAGTAAGCAGGGCACTACGCTTAGCAATAATACTTCCATTATAATTTATCATCGTTGAACTAACAGCTAAAAAAAACCTTGTAACCCAACTAATTTCCGGGCCAAGGTTTTTTATAAATTTATTTTTTTTAACTAAGCCCCAATGGTGTGTTTCAGTTCGGCAATTTGATTTTCCCAAAACATTTTAGATTCATCTACTTCATCTTCATCGGCAAAATCGGTTACAATTAGTGAAACATCTTTTGTCAAAGCATCAACTTCTATTCT
>DRQI01000331.1 GCA_011330545.1 Flavobacteriia bacterium | reverse complement strand
ATAAAAAAAGAAATTCCAATATTTTTTTTACATTTGCCGTATCAAACAACAAAAATGAATAGATTTTTAAATACAAATTGGTGGTGGTACGCTCGAAATGAAAACTTCGTGAAGTAAACCTATTATAGTATTTAAAAAATAAAAAATATAAAGGCTTGTCGTTCACGACAAGCCTTTTTTAATTTAATAATAATTGTCATCCCGATTATAATAGAAGGGCCTTTAACATAATGAAAACATTCAAATTACAAACACACTCAAAAAAAATCTTAGCAGACACTATCACTCCGGTAAGTATCTATCTAAAAATCAGAGATAAATACCCCAATAGTATTTTGTTAGAAAGTAGTGATTATCGTGCCAATGATAATAATTTTTCGTATATCTGTTGTAATCCTATAGCTTCCCTTACCATAAAAAATGAAATCCTTATCAGTAAATTTCCTGACGGAAGCAGCAACCAAAAACACATAACAACCAAAAGTAATATCCCCAAAGAAATCCATAATTTTTCACAACAATTTCAAGTTGATAAAAATCAAAATTTCAAATTTATCAATAACGGTATCTTTGGTTATATTGCCTATGATGCCGTTCGTTATTTTGAAGATATAGTAATTTCCAAGAAGAAAAATCATTTAGGTATCCCTGATATCCATTACGCTGTATATCAAAATATTATTGCTATTAATCATTTTAAAAACGAAGCTTATATTTTTGCGCACTGTTTTGATGCCAATGATAATATCGATGAAATTCACCATTTGATAAAAGCCAAAAATTTTGCCTCTTATAATTTTTCTATCAACGGCGAAATAACTTCTAATTTAACCGACGCCGAATATAAAGAACACGTTGAACTGGCAAAAAAACATTGTGCCCGGGGAGACGTATTTCAATTGGTACTTTCCAAAAAATTCACACAAGGTTTTAAAGGTGACGAGTTCAATGTCTATCGTGCTTTACGAAGTATCAACCCGTCACCGTATTTATTTTATTTTGATTATGGCGATTTTAAAATTTTCGGAAGCTCTCCCGAAGCCCAATTGATTGTGAAAAATAGTCAAGCAGAAATTCATCCTATTGCCGGTACTTTTAAACGAACCGGCAATGACGAAGAAGATGCCCAATTGGCCAAGCAGTTGGCCGATGACGAAAAAGAAAATGCCGAGCATGTTATGTTGGTAGATTTAGCAAGAAATGATTTGAGTAGGCATAGCCACCAGGTAAAAGTAGAAACATATCGCGAGGTGCAATTTTTTTCGCACGTTATACATCTGGTCAGTAAAGTTATCGGTAAAAAACACGCCGGTACAGCTACCATGCAAGTAGTGGCCGATACCTTTCCGGCAGGAACGTTGAGCGGGGCTCCTAAACACAAAGCCATGCAGTTGATTGAAAAGCACGAAAAGACAAGTCGAGAGTTTTACGGAGGCGCTATTGGCTTTATGGATTTTGAAGGAAATTTTAACCATGCCATTATGATACGAACTTTTTTAAGTAAAGACCATGAGTTACATTGGCAAGCCGGAGCCGGATTGGTATCAAAATCAAATCCCGAAAAAGAATTACAAGAAGTTTATAATAAATTAGGGGCTTTGACAAAAGCCTTAGAAATTGCAGAGAGAATATGAATAATTTGTCATTACAAAGAGAAAAAACTACGAAGTAATCTTTAATTAAAACAATAATGGTAAATAAAGAACAAAACGGAAAAAATTCCCTTTCCTAAAAAAAGGTTAAGAAATAAGAATGAAAAAAATAATAGTCATAGACAATTACGATAGTTTTACCTATAACCTCGTTCATTATTTAGTAGACTTGGGTTGTGAAGTCACCGTAAAACGAAACGATAAATTAACCTTAGAGGAAGTTGAACCTTTTGATAAAATTGTACTATCTCCCGGCCCCGGAATTCCGGATGAAGCAGGTTTATTAAAACCGATTATCAAAAAATATGCAGCAACAAAAAGTATATTGGGTGTGTGTCTAGGGCAACAAGCCATCGCCGAAGTTTTTGGAGGTAAAATTATCAATTTAGATACCGTTTATCACGGAGTGGCTACCAAAACCACTATTACGGTTGATGATGAACCGCTCTTTAACGGATTAGAAAAGACATTGGAAGTGGGCCGTTACCATTCGTGGGTAGTAGATACAAATTTGCCTGAAGTGCTAGAAGCTACTTCGGTTGATAGCAAGGGGCAAATCATGTCATTACGGCATAAAACTTATGATGTAAAAGCCGTACAGTTCCATCCCGAATCGGTATTGACCCCCGACGGGAAAAGGATATTAGAAAATTGGGTAAAAAATTAACGTTGTCATTCCTGCACAGGCAGGAATCCAGTTTGAAATAGTTCAAAAGTAGTTAGACATATTAAAGTAATTTTAGATATACTTACAAGATTCCCATTTTCATGGGAATGACAAATAGAAAGGAATGAAACAATTATTAAACAGGCTCATCAATCACGAAACCATTTCAAAAGAAGAGGCAAAAAGTGTATTGGTCAATATTTCAAAAGGCGATTATAACCAAAGCCAGATAGCTTCTTTTTTAACCGTCTATATGATGCGCAGTGTTACCACAGAAGAATTGGAAGGATTTCGAGATGCCTTATTAGAACTGTGTTTGGCGGTAGATTTTTCTGATTATAATACTGTTGACTTATGTGGTACGGGCGGCGATGGCAAGAACACGTTCAATATTTCGACATTATCATCGTATGTTACCGCCGGAGCCGGAATAAAAGTTACCAAACACGGCAATTACGGAGTGTCATCCATCTCAGGGTCAAGTAATGTAATGGAATATGTAGGCATAAAATTTAGCAATGATAAAGACTTTTTAGAAAGATGTTTAGACAAAGCCGGTATCTGCGTGTTACACGCACCGTTATTCCACCCAGCAATGAAAAATGTAGCGCCTATCCGCAAAGAATTAGGCGTAAAAACATTTTTTAATATGTTGGGGCCTATGGTTAATCCGTCATTTCCAAAAAATCAATTGGTAGGAGTTTTTAATTTAGAAATCTTGCGAATTTACGGGTACCTATATCAAAATACCAATAAAAATTATACCATTTTACACGCATTAGACGGTTATGATGAAATTTCATTGACAAGCAATACCAAAGTCATTTCCAATGAAACCGAAATGGAATTAGCACCCGCTGATTTTGGAGTGCAACAAATT
>DRQI01000330.1 GCA_011330545.1 Flavobacteriia bacterium | reverse complement strand
TAATTGTCCTTCCTAAAATCAACGTCCTATTGTCTCTAATATGTCCGGCCGGAAAATCAAAAGCCACCGGAAAATCAAAATCTTTTACGGCATCTAACACAACTTCTTCGGGGGTTTTGCCAAAGGGGGTTTCGTTTTCCCTAATATCTGATATTCCACCTATAATTAAACCTTTGCAATGGTCAAAATAACCATTCCGCCGTAAACTAATCAACATTCTGTCAATATGGTATAAATATTCGCCAATATCTTCAATAAACAAAATTTTGCCATCGGTATCAATGGAAGATTCTGTTCCTAACAAACTATATAAAATCGATAAATTTCCACCAACAATTTGCCCTGTTGCTTCTCCTTCTCTATTGTACTGTGAATCGCCAATTCTATAGGTAATCCTTTTTCCGAACAATGCTCTCTGTAAAGATTTTTGTGCTTTTTTTTGTTCTTTATTATCAGGTTTATAGGTAATAGGCATCAAAGCATGCATGGTCTCTATTCCCAAATTATGAATTTCATTGTGAAAAACGGTAATATCAGAAAAACCAATCATCCATTTCGGATGTTTTTTAAAGTTTGTAAAATCAATCGTATCAATAATCCGTACCGAGCCATATCCCCCACGGGCACACCATATTGCTTTTACTGTGGGGTCATCTAACGCATTTTGTACGTCTTCGGCCCGTTGGGTATCGGTACCGGCAAAATGAAAATTCTGGTCAAACAGGTGTTTTCCCAATGTTACGTTTAGCCCCCATTCTTTCAGCAATGCGATTCCGTTATTAACTTTGGCGGTATCTTTCATAATCCCTGCCGGGGCAATTATCATCACGGTATCTCCTTTATGTAAATAAGGCGGTTGTATTAATCTGGAAATTTCTTGTGCAAAAGCACTGTTGGCAGCTATCCATAAAACAGTGATGCCTATAAAACTAAAAATGCGCTTCATATATTGGTTACTTTTTGTAAAAATACATTTTTATCCCTAAATAAGCATTGGTTTTCTTACTTTTGCCCATAGATTTTTTTGAAATGAATACAACTAAAAACCCTGCTTTGCCGGCAGAGAGATATACGATAACCACCGCCCTTATTTATGCTAATGGCCCTATTCATATAGGCCACTTGGCAGGGGTTCATGTACCTGCAGATATCTATGCACGCTATTTACGTGCCATCGGCAAAGACGTACATTTTGTGGGTGGTAGTGACGAGCATGGCGTGCCGATTACCATCAAAGCAAAAAAGGAAGGTATTACACCCCAAGAAGTAGTTGATAAATACCATAAAATGTTGAAAGATTCTTTTGAAGAATTTGGTATTTCTTTTGACCATTATTCGCGAACTTCAGCAAAAATACACCATCAAACGGCCTCTGATTTTTTTAAAACCTTATATGATAAAGGCAAATTTATCGAAGAAACCAATATGCAACTTTATGATGAAGAAGCGCAACAATTTTTAGCCGACAGGTTTGTAGTGGGTACCTGCCCAAAGTGTGGTTATGAAGAGAGTTATGGCGACCAATGTGAAAATTGCGGTACTAGCCATAATGCTACCGATTTGATTAATCCGAAATCGGCAATCACCGGCAATGTGCCTTCATTGAAGGAAACCAAGCATTGGTACCTGCCTTTAAATGAATATGAAGATTGGCTAAAAGAATGGATACTAATAGGGCATAAAAACGATTGGAAGCCGAACGTTTACGGACAGGTAAAATCATGGATTGATGATGGTTTACGGCCTAGGGCAGTAACTCGTGATTTAGATTGGGGGATTCCGGTACCGGTACCCGGCGGTGAAGGAAAAGTTCTTTATGTATGGTTTGATGCGCCTATCGGATATATCTCTGCCTCTAAAGAATGGGCAGAAAAAACAGGTAATGATTGGGAACCGTATTGGAAAGATACAACTACCAAACTATTTCATTTTATAGGAAAAGATAATATTGTTTTTCACTGTATTATTTTTCCTGCGATGTTAAAAGCCGAAGGTAGTTTTATTTTACCTGAAAACGTTCCGGCAAACGAATTTTTAAATTTAGAGAACGATAAAATCTCTACTTCTAGAAACTGGGCGGTTTGGCTGCATGAATATTTAGAAGATTTTCCTAATCAACAAGATGTGTTGCGGTATACCTTAACTGCCAATGCCCCTGAAACGAAGGATAATAATTTTACATGGAAAGATTTTCAAGCACGCAATAATAATGAATTGGTGGCTATTTTTGGGAACTTTATCAACCGTGTGGTTGTACTCACCAATAAATATTATGATGGTATTGTACCCACACCAACCGGCTTTACGGATACCGACGAAGAAACACTGGCACAATTGCGAAAATATCCTCAAATTATTTCGAAGTCAATACAACGCTACCGCTTTCGCGAGGCTTTGATGGAATTGATGAATTTGGCACGTTTGGGCAATAAGTATTTAGCAGATGAAGAACCGTGGAAAGTGATTAAAGAAAATCCGGAAAGAGTTCAAACCATTTTATTTGTGGCCTTACAGATAGCTACCGGTTTATCGGTATTATGTGAACCCTTTTTGCCGTTTACTTCTAAAAAATTGAAGAAGATTCTTCGCTTCGCCCCGAATGACAGTGTCACCCTTAGCACGGTGGAAGGGCCTCTAACATGGAACGACATTACAACAAAAAATGTACTTCTCCCTTCGAGCCATCAAATAGGCAACGCTGAGCTCTTATTTTCTAAAATTGAAGATGCCGCCATTCAACAGCAATTAGACAAACTGGAAGCTACAAAACTAACAAACGAGGTAACTGACAAAACAGTTGAACCTCAGAAGGAAACGATAGCTTTTGAAGATTTTACGAAACTAGATATCAGAATCGGTACAATTCTAGAGGCCGTAAAAATACCCAAAACCAAAAAGCTACTCCGATTAAAAGTAGATGTGGGTATTGATATTAGAACCATTGTAAGTGGTATTGCCGAGAGTTTTTCTGCGGAAGATATCATTGGCCGAAAAGTTACGGTGTTGTGCAATTTGGCTCCTCGTACGTTACGTGGTGTTGAAAGCCAAGGCATGATATTAATGACAGAAACTCCTGATGGAAAATTGGCCTTTGTAGCGCCTGAGAATGACGATGTTAGTAATGGAGTTAAGATAAGTTAAGTTTATAAAAAAATTTATGGTGTTCAAAAAAATAATTCTGCTGTTTCTTTTGTTGTCGAGTATATTTACTTTCTCTCAAGAAAAAATTGCTGCTTTTAAAAATTACTTAAAAACTTCGGGCAGTGATTTAAAAGATGTCATTCCCATTGTAAATCAAGAAAACGGAGATATTTCACTTTTTTTAATGGATGCCAAAAATGTATACGGTTATTTGTTAAAAAGCGCTTTTGAAATTTCTAAACAAATGACATCAGAAGATAAAAGTAGAAAATATAAAATTATTATAGGAAGCAGTGTTTCGGGGAATAATTATCGTATTTTTTTAACTACTAAAAAACATGATGAATTT
>DRQI01000329.1 GCA_011330545.1 Flavobacteriia bacterium | reverse complement strand
CGTTTAACCGATCTTTTAATTGAAACAATAGTTGCAAGCGCAATTGTAGGTTGGTGACTAATGCATTGACTGTTTTTTCATTAATCCCATTTGTTGAAAGCTCTTTGTTGAGGCGTTTATAATCTTTGTCTAGTTTTTCAATTTTGTCTAAATAATTATCTAGCAATGCTTTATTTTGAGGAGTAACTTCAATACCTGCAATTTCATAATTGATAGCTGTTAAATAATAACTTTCTACTTTTTGCATTTCGGGCGAAATACTGCTCAATCCTGTAATTGCAGGTGTTTCTATTTCTTTTGAAGGCGATACCGAAGCTATCTTCGATGAAAAATACCCAACACTTGCCAATAACATAATGGCGGCTGCAATTTTTAGCAGATAATACTTTTTGGGTTTGTGTAATTGCCGCAATTTGTCTTCAAACCGTTTTTTATGGCCTTTAGGTAGCGTTACTTGCTTTTGCTGCCTATTTTTTAAAATTTCTCTGATATCTTTAGGCATAATTGTATTGTTTTAATAATTCTCTTAATTTATTTTTCCCTCTAAAAATCTGTGTCCGCGATGAAACTTCGGTAATATTTAATATTTGTGAAATCTCTTGGTGGTCATATCCTTCTAATAAAAATAGTTTTACTGCTATCTTATATTTATCGGGCAGTTGTTCAATGGCTTTATAAATTTGGGGTACGGTTATAGTATCCTCTACAGCCCAATCATCTTCTTCGGTAATTTTTACGTGTTCATTTTCTAAAGAGACAATTCTCAATTTTCTTTTTTTTAACCAATCAAGGCATTGATTGATTACAATTTTTTTTAACCAAGCCCCAAAAGTTACTTTTCCGTCAAAATTATCAATCTTTTGAAAGGCTTTGATAAAGGCTTCCTGCATCATATCCTCGGCCACAGCTTCTTGCTTTACATAATTAAAAGCGGTTGTATACATAGCTTGGCAATAGGTATCATACAATTTTAATTGTGCTTTGGCATTCTGCTGCTTACATTTTCTTATCAAATTAGCCTGTAAGTATTCAGGTTGGCTCATTTTACTACGTTAGTTCTGTTTTAAATACGATTAAAAAAACAGAGTGTTGCACTTTTCTCTAAATATTATTCTAAATTTACAAATCTTAGCGCAACGCATATTTTTTTCTGTACTAACAGTAGTTATAAACAATGGGCACAAAAGGCAAACATAATGATGATACTCTTAGAGAGCTAAAAGGTGTAAAACAGCCTCAAACTATTCAGAAAATTAAATTAAATCGGGGTAAATCGCCATCGGCCAATGTATTTGTTACACATATTTTACAAGGTGATATTTCTTATTTAAGCAGAGCCATTACATTAGTTGAAAGCACTAATGAACTGCATCAGAAAAAGGCTGCAAAAATTATACAGGCGTGTTTACCCTATGCCAATAACTCTATTCGAATTGGCATTACCGGTGTACCGGGAGTGGGCAAAAGTACCTTTATTGAAGCCTTAGGAAAATACCTCACAAAAAAAGATAAAAAAATTGCCGTATTGGCCATTGACCCGAGCAGTAGTGTCAATAAAGGAAGTATTTTGGGCGACAAAACCAGAATGGGTGATTTGGTAAAAGATAAAAATGCCTTTATTCGCCCATCTCCATCGGGTGATTCTTTGGGTGGGGTTGCAAAAAAAACACGCGAAACAATTATATTGTGTGAAGCCGCAGGCTTTGATACTATTTTTATTGAAACCGTGGGTGTTGGCCAATCTGAAACAGCAGTACATTCTATGGTAGACTTTTTTTTATTGTTAAAACTGGCAGGGGCGGGCGATGAATTGCAAGGTATCAAACGCGGTATTATTGAAATGGCTGATGCCATTGTTATCAATAAAGCCGATGGTACGAATATCAAACAAGCAGCGCTGGCAAAAGCAGATTTTTCAAGGGCATTACACCTTTATCCGTTGAAAAAAAGCTCTTGGCAACCTAAAGTAACTACCTGTAGTGCTATTGATAATAAAGGGATTGATGCCGTATGGCAACTCATTGAAGAATATATGGCCCTTACTAAAAAATCGGGTTATTTTGAAGGGCAACGGAATGAACAAAATACCTTTTGGGTTTTAGAGACTATCAATGAGCAATTGAAAAATCGATTTTATCACCACCCTTTAATTAAGAAAGAATTGGCTGCTGTTTTAAAGAAAGTGCAACAACAGCAACTTACGCCTTTTGAAGCGGCCAAGAAAGTATTGGCCGCCTATTATAAGAAAGGGGCTGTTTAAAAAAATAGCCGCTTTGTTATTTTGGGTACTTCCCCCGGCTGCACTGTAAATTAAACCCGGTATTGTATTAGAGAATCGTTATGAGGGTTCAAACCCAATGGCCATGGGGCTTTTCTTGAGAGAAGTACCCCGAAGTTTCGGGGCCGCTATGGTGAATGAGAGAAAAGTAGTGCAACAACCATGGGCTAAGGGTTTGAAGACGTAATAGGTTTTCTAATGCATCATTCGGATTAAAGTTACTATCCATGACTTAT
>DRQI01000328.1 GCA_011330545.1 Flavobacteriia bacterium | reverse complement strand
GTTAACATTGTTGCCAGTGTATTGTCAATAGGTTCTTTTAATCGATACCCCATTCTATTGTTGTCGTTAGAAATGGTAAATTGTAATCGGTGTAATTTTTCTTGTTGTTTTTGGGATAACCACTCGTATTCAGGCCCGGGATAGGCCTCTAGGTATTTAGCAGAAAAATGCTCTTCAGTTACTTTTACCGATGAAAAGGATATTGATTCTTTTATTGCCATTGCTGCCACCGGCAACATATCACCTTTTTGAAGAAGGTAGGAAGCCGTAATCTCTTTGTAAAAACTTCTGCTCTTTAAAACCACCTCGGTTTGAAAACCTCCTTTTACAGCAAGGTACGACCTGATACCATAAACCGGTTTGCCAAATTCAAGCACATCATCAGTTTGTACTTGTATTGCCGTATGCAATGCTATTTTGTTAGTATTTAGTACAGCCGAAGTATCAGCCCCGGAAATACAAATAACGGTTGGTGCCAAAAATTGCAATTTGCAGCCTCCGAAAGTTATTTCTAAAACGGCATCGTTATCATTGTTATTAAGAATCCGATTTGCCAATGTTGCCGAAAACAAATCCATGGCTCCGGAAACCGGCACGCCGATATCTTTGAAACCCATCCTGCCCAAATCTTGAACGGTGGTGAAAAATCCCGCTGACAATACGTTAATCATCAATGGCTATTTTTTGGGGTTTATAAAATCCGATATCAACTTGGGTTTTGAGTTGCTCATACGTTGCTAAACTAATGCCGGAGAATTGAATTTCATCTCCCGGTTTTGCAAAACATGGCACTTCTGCTTGTGGATTAAAAAATGAAACGGGTGTCCGCCCGATGATATTCCACCCACCCGAACTTTGTGACGGATAGACTCCGGTTTGCATTCCGGCAATACCGACCGAACCTTTTTCAACGGTTAATCTCGGGGTCGATTTCCGGGCAAAAAACAAGCGCTTGTCGAGTCCGCCCAAGTATAAAAATCCCGGTAAAAAACCGATAAAAAAAACGGTATAAACGGCCGTAGAATGGAGGGCAATTATCTCTTCTTTTTTGAGCTCGATTTTAGCTGCCATTTCCGTAAGGTCAATTCCGAATTTCACATCGTAACAAACCGGAATTTTCCAACGGTACTTTTTGACTGAAATATTGTCAAATGATGCTTTATAAATGGATTTTAAGGTCGAAAACTCGTTATAGATTTTTTTTATAGTAGTATGGTAAATAATTGTTAACGAGTTATATGTATTAATTACCTCAAGAATTACTTCACCTCTATCTCGAAGAATCTTATTTTTGAATAAAATGACATCACGGAGGATATTTTTGTCAATTTTTGAAGGCCATTCAACTAAAATAGCACGGCTTCCATAAGGTTTATATGTCAAATTATAAGCACTCAATTATACGATTTTTATTCCGTTTTCGGGCAGTGTTTTACAAAGAATTTTTAGGAGGTTTTTTGCATTGGGATTATCGCCGTGAATACAAAAAGTTTCGGCTACTATTTTTACCGCTACTCCATCGACCGCTATCACTTTTTTTTCGAGAATCATTTTTAGTAAATGAGTTACTATTTTTTTTTCATCGGTAATTAATGCCATAGGTTTTTTTCTGGAAACCAATGTCAAATCGCTATTATAATTTCTATCGGCAAAAGCCTCTTTTTTAATTTTTATATTTTTTTCTTCGGCCATTTTTTGAAGTACCGAATGATACGGAACATATAAAAAAGAACCTTTAGCTGTTTTTTGAAAAGCCTCAATGACCACCTTTGCAATTTCTGAATTTATTGCCGAAAGATTGTACAATGCGCCATGTACTTTTATATGGTGTAACCTGCCACCCAATTTCAAAATATGGTTCTTAACGCTATTAATTTGATTTTCGATACTCAACTGCAAATCGGCCAACGGCATCGAAACACTTTTCCTGCCAAAGTTTTTTTTATCGGGAAAAGAAGGGTGGGCTCCCATTTTTACTTGGTGTTGTTGTGCCAATTTAATCGTTTCTATCATCGTTTTATCGTTGCCTGCATGCCCTCCGCAAGCAATACTGCATGAAGACAGGTAAGGCATAAGCTCAGCTTCATTGCCAATTCCTTCGCCTACATCACAATTTATATCTACCTGATAGTTCATTCAAATTATATTAAACACTTTAAAGATACTTTTTAATCCTAAAAAAATGGTAATGGCCAAAATGATAATTCCGATAAAATTTTGGAATTTTGTATTTTTATAATCGCCTAATAAGGCTTTTTTATTCATTATCCACAATAAAAATCCGGCTATTATCGGCAAAAGTATCCCATTGGCTACTTGGGCAAATTTGATAATTTCTATCGACTTAATCCCCAATGAAGAAAACAATACCCCTAATCCTAAAATAAACATCCAAACTGCCCTAAACTTGATAGATTTCAGAGAGCCTTTCCAGCCGAAACAGCCATTGGCCACATAAGCTGCAGCCAACGGAGCTGTAATGGCACTCGTAATGCCTGCGGCAAATAAGCCGATAGCCATAAAATACTTGGCAAAACTGCCAAATAACGGTTCTAACCCCTTGGCTAGGTCAGCTGCATTGTTAATTTCTTTGGTTTGTATAGCGGTGGCAGAAACGATGATTGCCATCGATACAATTCCACCCAATACCACCGCCAGCACCGTATCTTTTCTGGCAAATTTTAAATCGCTTTTATCATGCCATTTTTCTTTTGCCAACGAGGCGTGCAAAAATAAATTATAAGGCACTACGGTAGTACCGATAAGGCCTACAATAGTGAGGATACTATTTTTTGGAAATTTAGGAATAGCGATACCGCTCAGAATTTTTGAAATATCAGGCTTGGTAATCGCTGCGGTAATTAAAAAAGCCATACTCATTAAAATTACTAACAAAATCAGTGTTTTTTCAAGTACCCTATAATTTCCTATATACAGAAGTACAAAAGCAATGATGCCAATGCTAATACTCAATATATTCACTGAAAAATTACCAAGGGTTATCGCAGGGTTTCCTAAAATACTTTCTAAGCCCAACACGCCACCACTAATATTTCCGGCTTCATAAGCGGCATTTCCAATAACAATGGCAGAGAGTACTAATACAATGGCTATTCCCCTAAAAAAAGGGTGTCTGATTTCGGTTCTGATAATTTCTGACAGGCCTTTTTGAGAAATAATACCCAATCGTGCCGACATTTCTTGTAATACAATAGTTGCCATTACCGACAAGCCCATTGCCCAAAGCAAGGTATATCCGAAATGAACGCCGGCAAGGGTGCATAATGTTACAGTGCCGGGGCCGATAAAAGCGGCAGCTACCAATGGGCCCGGGCCAATATTTTTAAACCATTTTTTTACCATTTAGTTGGATGTTTGGATATTGTGGAAACTTGGATGCTGGGATACTGGATACTGGGATGCTGTGGATACTGTGGATACTGTGGATACTATTGATACTGTGGATGCTGGATACTGGGATACTGTGGATACTATTGATACTCTGGATGCTATTGATATTGTTGATACTGTGGATACTATTGATATTGTGGATGCTATTGATACTGTGGATACTGGATACTGGGATACTGTGGATACTATTGATACTGTGGATACTGGATACTGGGATACTTTGGATACTGGATACTGGGATACTGTGGATGCTATTGATACTTGGATGCCGGAATGCTGTGGATACTGAATACTTGATATTGGATACTGCGGATACAGTAGATACTTTTTAGAATTGTACCCATAATTTTCTT
>DRQI01000327.1 GCA_011330545.1 Flavobacteriia bacterium | reverse complement strand
TAATTGATTTTGAAGGCAATGCCAACGGATTTAAAATCTTAACAGAAAGCCGTGAAGGCGTAGAGGGCGGCTTACGCTTATCGTATGCTACCTTG
The DNA here is from genome assembly GCA_011330545.1 of Flavobacteriia bacterium. Classification (GTDB taxonomy): domain Bacteria; phylum Bacteroidota; class Bacteroidia; order Flavobacteriales; family Flavobacteriaceae; genus Aureibaculum. The sequence continues at coordinate 8,860 of DRQI01000327.1, read as the reverse complement.
GGAGCTTTTATGAAATACCCGAAAGAATCATTACCCAAAAAACCAACCCGGCATATAGCCGATAAAAAATTTGGCTTTTTTCAATCAGAAAAAACCCTGTTTAAAGATGTAGCGGCCGATTTAGGATTGCTGTCAAGAGATGCCAAAAACCATTCTTTTTCAAGGCATCCCTTGGCATTTTTAGTAGAAGCCGCCGATGATATTTGTTATACTATCATAGACTTTGAAGACGGTATTAACCTCGGACTGATAGAAGAAGAATTTGCACTCGAATACCTGATAAATTTAGTGCGGGATACCATTAATACCGAAAAATATTACCAGCTTAAAACCAAACAAGACCGGTTGAGTTATTTGAGGGCTTTGGCAATAGGCAATTTAATTAATGAAGCTGCCGAAGTATTTATCGCTAATGAAGCTGCTATTTTAAGTGGGGATTACAATATTTCACTATTAGAAAAATGTAAATACGAAGCCCAAATTAATGATATTATAAAAATAAGCATTCAGAAGATTTACCGAAGCAAAGAAGTTGTAGAAAAAGAAATTTCAGGCTATAAAATTTTAGCCGATTTATTAGATGTTTTTATCACGGCAATCAATAACTCGTATGAAGGGAGAGCCTCCAATTATGACAAGCTATTATTGAATTTATTACCCGAAAAATACCAACAAATACAAGATAATGTATACCACCGGATACTATCGGTTTGCAGTTTTATAGCCGGCATGTCTGATGGCGCCGCTATTTTATTACATAAAAAAATCAAAGGGGTAGAAATTTAGAAATTTATTTTCTGGTGTCTTTTTAACTACCGATATTTTGGTAGAATAATATAGTAACTCAAAGTTACGGCGTCACTAAAAGAGAAGGCTAAAAACTAAACAACACCCCAATGCCTAGTAGTTGTTTCAGTTGTACTCTGGCACCTAAAGTTTCTAAGGTGCCGTCACCGTCAATATCATCCTTAAATTTAATATCATCATCGTAAATAAGGTGTGTGCCAATATTGGCTTTCATATATTTATTAATGGTGAGTTTAAAGTTCAACTCCCAATCAATGTCTACATTTCCGAAATGGTTCAAATAATCAGTATATAAACTTAACCGATTGCTCATAATTACATTTTCAACAACTTTTGTATGCCAGGTACTTTGAACCAATGTACCAAACTCATGCCTTGATTTTTTTCCTTTTTCTACTCCAAAAGCACCGTCGTTAGAGAGGTTTTCATCGAGTACAAATGTTGATTTTAAGGTAATGGGCGATAAGTACATTGAAAACCGCCGTTGTTTGATTTCGTATTGGGCACCAATTCCTAAGAATAAATACCCGGGAGCAAAAAACCGTGAAATGGGGGTACTCGTATCAGGGTAACTAAACCCCTCGGTAAATTGCGTTTTTAAATTAAATTTTACAGAGTAAAACCAATTAGAAACCGTATCTTTTCGATATCCGAAAGTTGAATTCAGTTGTAGTTTGTCATCTGTTTTTCGGAGCCCTCTTTCCTGTTGTTGATTCAGTCCATAGCGGGCAAACAATTCATTGTTCCATAGCAAGTGCAATTTTTTGTAGGTGCGTAGCAGCGACACTTTTAGCAATCCTGAAATAGAATTATTACCACCGGCATTCCAATTGACAAAAGCCGCTTCACTAATATCCAAGCCAATACTATTTTTTTGTTTCCACCATATAGGGGCAGCAGCTAATTTAGTAGTATCTATATTAACCGTCTTGATGTGATTTTTAATCTTTAACGTATCAATTACCAATTTTCGTTTTAAGGCGATATAACTTTTTGCCTTGGGTACCGGAATATAGATGGTATCTTTAGTAATCGCATTTATCCGCATTCTAAAACGGGGAGTATAAGTGGTGTCTTTACGGATGGTATCAACTTCTATACGATAAAAAGGTTTTAATAAAGAATCGAGCAAACTTTTTTTAATAGTTACAAAAACTTCAGTTTTTAAAGTATCTATGGGCGTACTAATTTTCAACGTGTCGGTTTTTACTGCAACCTTAGTCGAATCGGTGATTTGAGCCGACGAAAATGTACAAAAAAACCCTATAATGGCAATTGTAAAAACGCGTTTCATTTTTATGTTCTAATAAAAGAGGTGAGTACTTTCTTAATACTAATGGGGTCTAATGCAATTGACTTACATAATTCTTGAGTGCTGCCGTGTTCTATAAAAACATCAGGAATCCCCAATCGGCGAACGTTTTTATTACGGTAATTATGTTCTTGGGCAAATTCTAATACGGCACTGCCAAAACCTCCAACAATCGTTCCGTCTTCAACAGTGATGATAGTGTCAAATTTTTTAAATATCTGATGTAATAAATTTTTATCTAAAGGTTTTACAAAACGCATATCATAATGGGCTATTTTATCATTGTGGGGAATTTTATCATAGGCTTCTTTTACAATATTTCCGATGGTTCCAATGCTCAAAACCACTATTTCAGTACCTTCTTTGATGAGTTGCCCTGTACCGATTTCTATGGGTTCAAAGGCTTGTTGCCAATTTATAGTAACACCTCTTCCCCTAGGATATCGAATGGCAATGGGTAACGCTAAGCCCAACTGGGCAGTGTACATGATGTTTCTAAGCTCAATTTCGTTTAATGGGGCAAAAATAATCAAATTGGGGATACAGCGTAAATAGGCCAAGTCAAAAACCCCATGATGTGTGGCACCATCCTCACCCACTAGTCCGGCACGGTCTAAACAAAAAATAACCGGTAATTTTTGCAGGGCAACATCGTGTATTACCTGGTCATACGCCCGTTGCAAAAAAGTAGAATAAATAGTACAAAACGGAACCATTCCTTGTGTGGCCATTCCTGCTGCCAAAGTAACAGCATGTTGCTCGGCAATGCCCACATCAAAAGCACGATTAGGAATTTCATCCAACATAAATTTCAATGAACTACCCGTAGGCATGGCCGGTGTGATACCAACAATTTGGTTGTTTTGTTTGGCTAATGCTACCAATGTCAAACCAAAAACATCTTGGTATTTTGGCGCTTGGTTCAAAGAAGGTTTTGATAGGGTTTCGCCGGTGACTTTGTCAAATTTACCGGGAGCATGATATTTTACTTGGTCTTCTTCGGCTTTTTGCAAGCCTTTGCCTTTGGTAGTAATTACGTGTAAAAATTTTGGGCCTTTTACAGACTTCAACCGTTTCAGTTCATTGATTACGGCAGTTAAATCATGGCCGTCAATAGGGCCCGAATAGTCAAAATTCAAGGCTTCAATGATATTGTGTTTTCGTACTCTTTTGTCTTTTTTAATGGCCGTCAGATAATTCTTTAAAGCCCCAACACTCGGGTCGATACCCATGGCATTATCGTTTAAGATGATGAGCAAGTTTGCATCGGTAACCCCGGCATGGTTTAAGCCTTCAAAAGCCATTCCACTGGCAATAGAGGCATCGCCAATAACGGCTATATGTTGTTTTTTGGTTTCACCTTTTAGCTTTGAAGCAATGGCCATTCCCAATGCTGCCGAAATAGAGGTGGAAGAATGCCCCACGCCAAAAGCATCATATTCACTTTCGCTTCTTTTCGGAAAACCCGAAATACCGCCAAATTGGCGATTCGTATGAAAAATCTCTTTTCTTCCGGTTAAAATTTTATGTCCGTAGGCCTGATGCCCTACATCCCACACCAAGAGGTCATTGGGGGTATCAAACACATAGTGTAAGGCGATAGTCAACTCAACTACGCCCAAACTGGCACCCAAATGCCCTTCTTTGGCAGCAACAATATCAATGATAAACTCTCGTAATTCTTGTGCCAATTGAGGTAGTTTTGCAACAGAAAGTTTGCGGATATCGGCGGGGTAAAAAATAGTATCTAACACATCTCTTGACATGCCACAAATGTACAAGATGAAATTGACATGAATAAAATATTGAGAAAATTTACCTTGAAAGCTACATTAACTACTATGAAATTGTATTTTTATCAAAAAATACGTAACTATTCAGTTGCTCCATTTTGATGCAGAAAATAGCTATTTTATGTACGAAATATGAGTGGCTGAATAGTTACAAAAATACGATTTATGCTAAATCCTTTTGACGATAGCTATTTTATGAAACGCGCTTTGCAAGAAGCCGAAACCGCTTTTGAAAAAGATGAGGTTCCTATTGGTGCTGTGATAGTAATTCAAAATCAGATTATCGCAAGGGCACATAATTTGACCGAAACGCTGAATGATGTAACTGCTCATGCAGAAATGCAAGCATTTACGGCAGCAGCCGACTTTTTAGGCGGTAAATATTTAAAAGAATGTACCTTATATGTTACGTTAGAGCCCTGCCAAATGTGTGCCGGAGCCAGTTATTGGGCACAATTGGGCAGAATTGTGTATGGCGCAAGTGATGAACACCGCGGATTCAAACATTATAACACACAACTCCATCCGAAAACAAGAGTACTTGGCGGGATTTTAGAAGAAGAGTGTAGTGAAATTATCAAGCGGTTTTTTATTCAGAAGCGTAATTTGAATTAATTTTTCGACATGTTGTATTGAAGGCTTATGAGCTTTAATACCTCTTATTTTTTTATAAAAACTCATAACTCATTTAGAAGTTAACGATATTGTAACTATTCAGGTAGTCCGTTTTGAGGCAGAAATCAGCTATTCTTTTGATTGTAAAATAAAATTTCACAAAAAACACGCGAAAAAAGAGCATTTTATTAGCGAAATGCAATCTCTTGAATAGTTACAATCCTCAAATTGGAGTACTCATTGCCTTATGATTTTTTGTATAAACCCTTCCGTCCGCGCCTATGGCGTGGCCACCTTCCCTTAATCCCGAGGCTTCGGGAGGGAAGGAGTTAGCATTTGCCTGCAATTTAAAATAGTGTTCCATTTTAATTCTGCGAAACTCCCCTCCTTAAGTGTGGTTCGGGGTGGTAATTTTTAAATATTTTAATTTATAAGCTGCTTCATTTTATGGACGAAATGTGTGTGACTGAATAGTTTTACACGATATTTAATAGAATCATATTACAACTCTTTTTCATCAATTTTAAAAGGATTTTTACTTTTAGGGTCTAACACGTATTTTTTATATTTTCCGTTTTTAAACCGGTAAAAAATAAACAAAGGCATTAAAATAAAGGCTAAAAAAAAGACACCTGTTCCGATAACAATATCTTCTTTAGGATGGTTTGTATAGTGCAAGTAAGCTCCCAAGAACATCCATCCTATAAAAATAAAAAATAATATTTTTAGTACAATTTTCATAGTACTTCCTTAATTTTTAACGATACGAAATTACAAAAAGTTATATCTTTAAGGCTATGAAATCTAGCAAACCTGTTTTATTTATATTTCTAATTGCAGTAATAGGCCTTTACGGATGTTACCAATCTTCTAAAACTACTCAAAAAATGATTTTAACTCCAAAAAAAATTGTCATTGCCCATAGAGGGGCTTCCGGATATTTGCCCGAACATACCTTACCGGCAAAAGCAATGGCTTATGCGATGCAACCCGATTATTTAGAGCAGGATTTGGTATTGAGTAAAGACAATATACCCATAGTAATACACGATATCCATTTAGAAACGGTTACAGATGTTGCCCGTCAGTTTCCCGAAAGAAAACGTACCGATGGTCGCTATTATGTAATTGATTTCAACTATGAAGAATTGAAACAACTCAATGTTACCGAACGCTTTAACCCGAAAACGGGCAAGGCTGTTTTTAAAAATAGGTTTCCGTTGTGGAAATCGCATTTTACACTGCATTCGCTACAAGATGAAATTGAAATGATTCAAGGCTTGAATAAAAGTACCGGAAAAAATATCGGTATCTATCCCGAAATTAAAGAACCCGGGTTTCACCGAAAAGAAGGTAAAGATATTTCTAAGATTGTTTTAAAAATTTTATCAGAATACGGTTATACTACTAAAGAAGACAACTGTATTTTACAGTGTTTTGACGCGCAAGAATTAAAACGAATCCGGCAAGAATTACAATCGCAATTATTTTTAGTTCAGCTCATTGAATATAAAGAAGAGGAAACACATTTAAAAGAATTTGCCGCTTATGCTGACGGTATCGGCCCGTATTTTAAACAATTGATAAAAAAAGTTGATAGTGACGGCACCATTGTTTTTACCAGCTTTGTAAATGATTGCCATCAGTTGGGGTTGGTAGTGCATGCGTATACTTTTAGGGCTGACCAATTAGGGGGCATGCCTACTTTTGAAGCGCTGTTAGACGCCGGTTTTAACAAAGCGAATTTAGATGGTGTCTTTACTGATTTTCCTGACAAGGCAGTGTCATTCTTGCGAAGGCAAGAATCTAAATGAGGTTTAACGCGTCACTTCAATCAATTTTCTACGGTAGGCCGTTAGCAATTTTGATTTGGAGATAAATCCGAAATATTTGCCGTTTTTTATTACCGGAAGGTTCCAGGCACCGCTATCTTGAAATTTTCGCATTACGGTTTTCATAGTGTCTGTTTCATAAAAAATTACTTCAGGGGCATTGTGCATATAGGTGTGCACATACGTCGATTTGCATAGTTTTTTGTTAAACATAATTTGCCGAATGTCATCTAATAACACAATTCCGAGAAAGGTTTCATTGTCATCGATTACCGGAAAGATATTTCGTGTTGAATTTACCACCGCTTTTTTGAGCATTTTTCCTAATTTCATTTCGGGTTTTACGGCAATAAAATTGCGTTCAATAACCTTGTCAAAATCCATCAACGCCAATACGGTTTGATCTTTGTCATGCGTTAGCAGCTCACCTTTTTTAGCCAATTCAGCGGCATATATATTATGAGGCACGTATCTTTTTGTAATGAGAAACGAAATAGAAGATACAATCATTAAAGGTACAAATAACTCATAACCACCGGTTATTTCGGCAATTAAAAATATGGCTGTCAGTGGTGCTTGTAAGACGCCAGCCATTAATCCGGCCATCCCGACCAATGCAAAATTTGAAGGCGATAGGTGGTGGTTAAAAAATCCAAAATAGTTGGTCAAGGTGGCTAAGATATATCCCGAAATACTTCCGGTAAAGAGCGTGGGGGCAAAAACGCCTCCAATTCCTCCGGCACCAAAAGTAATTGACATGGCAATTACCTTAAATGTTACTAAACCGACTAAAAATAAAATAATGAGTAAAATATGGTCGCCGGAAATATTAAAATAATTGTATTTTAACACATCTGAATAATCGTTTTTTAATAAGTGATTGATGACTTCATATCCTTCTCCAAAAAGAGGCGGAATGAAATAGACAATGATTCCAATAGAAATTCCTCCAATAACCAATCGTTTAATCGGGCTCGAAATTTTTTCAAAAAAATCGCTAATGCCAAAATACATTTTGCTGAAATAGATAGAAGTTATCGCAGAAGAGATGCCTAAAAGAATAAAGAAAACAACATCTTTTAACACAAATTTATCCTGCAGTTGAAAGTGGAGCAACACGTCATCGCCTAAAAAGAAATAAGAGGTTAAAATAGCAGTAATAGATGCCAATAAAAGCGGAATCATGGATGCAAGTGTCAAATCCAAGCTAAAAATTTCAACAGCAAAGACTATGGCGGCAATAGGGGCTTTGAATATAGATGACATGGCTCCGGCGGCGGCGGCACCAATTAATAAGGTACGTGAAGATTGATTCAAATGAACCAAGCGGGCAAAATTAGAACCCAATGCGGCTCCCGTTGCAACGGTAGGCCCTTCTAGCCCTACAGAGCCTCCAAACCCCACTGTTAAGGGCGCTGTTATCAAAGAGGCCCACATTTGAAAACGCGACATAATTCCTTTTTGCTTAGAAATAGCATACAGGGTTGAGGGAATACCGTGGCCTACGGGTTTTTTAACCACAAACTTTATAAAAAGCAATACTAGCAACAAGCCTAAAATAGGAAAGATAAAATAAAATGCCTGATGAAAATCTTTGATAAATTTACCTTCTAAGAGGCTTTGTATCAGATGCGTTAAGTTTTTAAGGGTAACAGCTCCCAACCCTGCCAATAAGCCAATAACAGTACTCGTAATATTTATAAATTGCTTATTGGAAATGTGCTTATAGCGCCATTTTAAAAATTTAGTCAGTAATGATTTTGGTTGTTGCATTGAAATTTTTAAATAATTAATCGTACACCGCCCAATTCTTCAATTTTATAAGGAAACTTATCACTAGGTGAACCTATAAACATAAAATTGATAGGAATATTCCATTTTTTGGATAATTTTTTAATCAATTCAGGGGTAAACTTACCTTCAACAATTACCAGTTCTATGTCTATTTCAGGATATTCTTTGTCTAAAAACTCGATTTCTTGGGGTAAATTTTCAGGAATTTGAGTGTCTTTATTTTTTGCCAACACAATTTTAAGCTTTTTGGTATGTTCATTTTTAGTGATGTATAACATTACCTTATTGAGGGTTGCTATATTATCGCCTTTGGTAAAAAAGACAAACTCTTGTTTATTGATATCATCAATGACAGAGAGTATCCTTCTATCGGTATTTAATACAAAACGCCTGATAGGGTCGAAAACCGAATGTATTAATGTCAATAGAAACTTTAACAATATGGTTCTATTTAACATGATGACAATAAAAATAATAGAAGGGATAAAATACTCAAGAAATACTGATAGATTACTTGGGATATCAGGGTCTTTCGGAACCATTAATATATTTCCTGAAATTGCAAAGATAACGGCAACAATGGCAATGAGAACAGAAATCCAAGTTGCTTTTTCCGGCCTTGGAAGTTTGTTCCTTTTAACTTTTAATAAAATATTACCAATGCCAAATAATGCCATTACCGATAAAAATGAGATGGTATAAACCCC
>DRQI01000326.1 GCA_011330545.1 Flavobacteriia bacterium | reverse complement strand
CATTATTGATTTTAAGTACTTTTTCTAAACGGTGTTCTACGCCATGAAAACTTTCTAAACACTGGCGAATAGTTTCTTTTCGAATATCCAGTAATTTAGCTACTGTACCCGCTGCCATAGCATTTTTTAAGTTGTGCTTTCCTTGTAAATTCAGTGTTGATACCGGCATAATTTGTATTTTGTTATTTAGTTTGATAATGATTTTATTATTTTCTATATAAGTACCTTTTTCAAGTTTTTTTGAAATTGAAAAAGGCAGTAATTGGGATTTTACGGAATGGGTAGAAAGCCAATTAGCTATCGTTTCATCATCGGCATCGTAGATAAAATAATCGGTGGGGGTTTGGTTCATTACTATTCTAAATTTTGATGCGATGTATTGTTTATAATCATTGGCATACCTATCCAGATGATCCGGCGACAAATTGGTGAGTACTGCGATATGCGGGGCAAATGTTTTAATTCCGTCAAGCTGAAAACTACTTACTTCCAACACATAGTTTTTGGTGTTGGTTTCGGCTACTTTTTTCGCAAAACTATCGCCAATGTTTCCCGCTAATTCAACATCTAATCCTCCTTGCTTCAACAACTCATAAGTTATCGTTGCTGTGGTGGTTTTTCCGTTGCTTCCGGTAATGGCGATTAAGGTTGCTTTTGTATAGCGAGAAGCAAACTCAATTTCTGAAATTACCGGAACCGCATTAGCTTTTAGTGTTTTTATAACTGAAGCTGTTTCGGGTATTCCGGGACTTTTAACTACTTCATCTGCTTGTAAAATGGTTTTTAATGTATGACCTTCTTCCTCCCATAAAATCTCATGATGTATAAGAACTTGTTTATATGTTTCTTTTATTTTTCCGAAGTCTGAAACAAAGACTTCAAATCCTTTTTTTTTTGCTAATAACGCCGCACCTACGCCACTTTCACCTGCACCCAATACGACTATATTTTTTTGTTTGCCTTTCAATCTTTTTCTATCTAATTTTTAAAGTAACAATGGTTAATACTGCCAGTACAATGCCCACAATCCAAAACCGGGTTACTATTTTACTTTCGTGCATTCCCTTCATTTGAAAATGATGATGCAAAGGCGACATTTTAAAAATGCGCTTGCCTTGTCCGTATTTCCTTTTTGTATATTTAAACCAGCTAACTTGCAACACCACCGAAAGATTTTCGATTAAAAACACACCACATAAAATGGGGATTAACCATTCTTTTCTTATTGCAATGGCTATGACGGCAATGATTCCGCCAATGGTTAAACTTCCTGTATCACCCATAAACACTTGTGCCGGAAAGGCATTGTACCATAAAAATCCTATTAATGCACCTACAAAAGCCGTTATAAAAATGGTTAGTTCTCCTGTGTTGGGGATGTACATGATATTGAGGTAATCAGCAAAAATTACATTCCCCGAAACCCAAGCAAAAATGGCTAAGGTTATACCTATTATTGCCGATGTTCCCGAGGCTAAACCATCTATTCCGTCGGTAAGGTTGGCTCCGTTTGTAACGGCAGTTATAATAAAAATTACAATGGGAATAAATAGAAGCCAGGCATAGTCTTTTGCTCCTTCGCCCATCCAACTAACTAAACTTTCATAATTAAATTCATTATGCTTAACAAATGGTATTGTAGTAAGTAACGAATGTTCTTCGGGATAAAAATCGGAAGGCTTTTTATTGGCAATTACTTCCATAGAAGTGGTACTCTTTAGTTTATGTCGCTTTACGGTAATGTTCGGATGAAAGTACATTGTTGCACCTACAATGATTCCCAATCCTACTTGCCCGAATACTTTAAATTTTCCGGAAAGACCGTCTTTGTTATTTCTGAATTTTTTCAGATAATCATCTATAAACCCTATGGTTCCCATCCAGAGTGTTGTAATTAGTAATAACACAACATAAACATTGTCTAATTTAGCAAACAACAACACCGGAATTATCGTAGCCAGAATAATAATAATACCGCCCATTGTTGGGGTTCCGGCTTTTTCAGACTGTCCTTGCAGACCTAAATCCCGTACATTTTCGCCTATTTGTTTTTTTTGTAGAATTCGAATTATTTTTTTTCCGTAAACCGTTGCAATTAATAATGAAAAGATAACTGCCATAGCTGCTCGAAATGTTATATATTGAAACAGCCCTGCGCCGGGTAAATCGTAGGTTTTATCTAAATAATCAAACAAATAATACAGCATGGCTTAGTTTTGTATTTGGTTTAACAGTTGGTTTACTATTTTAAAATCATCAAAATCAAATCGTTGCCCGTTAATCTCTTGATACGTTTCATGACCTTTCCCTGCAACAAGAATGATATCACCTTCTTTTGCAAGTTGGCAGGCTGTTTTAATTGCCTGTTTGCGGTCGGTTATAGAAAGTGTTTTTTTATAATGTTGTGGTTGTACGCCAATTTCTATCTCTTTTATAATTTGTTCGGGGTCTTCAGAGCGAGGATTGTCGCTGGTAAAAATTACTTTGGTGCTTAATGTTGCGGCAATGTTTCCCATTTTGGGTCGTTTTTCTTTATCTCTATCTCCACCACATCCTATTACTGTTATCAATTCTTCATTTCCGGTTCGGATTGTGTTAATAGTTTCCAAGATATTTTTTAGCGCATCGGGAGTGTGTGCATAATCTACGATAGCTGTAATTTTGTTTTCTGAAACCGAATACTGAAATCGTCCCGTTACACTCTCTAACGTGCTCATGATTTGGAGGGTCTGTAATGTATCCAGACCCAATAAATCTGCCGTTGCATATATTGCCAACAAATTATAAGCATTAAAATCGCCAATAAGTTTTGCCCAAAGTTCTTGATTATTAATACGAAGTAGCAATCCGTTAAATTGATTTTCCAGAATTTGCGCTTTATAATCGGCGTGTTGTTTTAAGGCATAGGTGTATTTTTTTGCTTTGGTATTTTGTAGCATAACCAGCCCGTTTTTATCATCTATATTGGTGAGTGCAAAAGCAGTCTTGGGCAACTCATCAAAAAATTGTTTTTTTACGTCTCTGTATTCGGCAAAGCTGTGATGGTAATCGAGATGATCGTGTGTTAAATTGGTGAATATGCCACCCGAAAAATGAAGCCCTTTGGTTCGTTTTTGATGTATTCCGTGCGAGCTTACTTCCATAAAGCAATGCGTAACACCACTTTCTACCATTTGATGCAGGTATCTGTTTAATGTAACCGAATCGGGAGTTGTGTGAGTTGCATCGTAATTTTTATCATTGATTAAAACTGCAACGGTAGAGAGTAACCCTGTTTTAAACCCTCTTTTTTTAAATAATTGAAACAACAACGTAGCAATGGTAGTTTTTCCGTTGGTTCCGGTAACACCTATTAATTTTAATTTTTGAGAAGGATTGTCATAAAAATTAGCAGCCATAACCGAAAGTGCCAAATGTGAATCGGTTACTTGAACATAGGTAACACCTTTTAAAATTTTGTTTGGAAGTGTTTCGCAAATAATAGCAACGGCATCTTTTTCAAGTGCTGTGTCTATAAATTGATGTCCGTTTGAAACGGTTCCTTTAATTGCTATAAAAACGTCGTTTGGAAGCACTTTTCGAGAATCAAAAACCAACCGGTTTACCGAAATAGCGGTATTTCCCATAACTTTTTCGATAGGCACTTTATATAATATGTCTTTAAGCTGCTTCACGACAGTGTTAATACTATTTGTTGTCCTTTTTTTATGGTGGTTCCTTTTTTTAGTGATTGTTGTTTTACGCTTCCGTATCCTTTTACTTGTACTTTTAAGCCTAAATTTTCTAATAGCGATACGGCGTCCATTCCTGCCATACCAATTACTTCAGGAATTATATTGGGTTTGTTATTTAGTAAATTGTAATACGTAGCAAAGCTATTTTTAACGTTTTCTTCTACTGTTTCAACATTGTTTACTTCGGCAATAAGCGGTGTATCGGTATATATTTTTTGTGCAATACGTTTAAAAACGGGACCGGATACATCGGCTCCGTAATACCCTTTTTTGGTACTAGGTTTATGAATTACTACAATACAAGAATACTTAGGATTGTCTGCCGGAAAATAGCCTGCAAAGGAAGATACATATCTTTTGTTTTCTTTCCAATCTGCCATCCAATATTCGGTTTGAGCGGTTCCTGTTTTTCCTGCCATTGTAAAAAAAGGCGAATGCACTCTTTTTCCGGTGCCTCTTACTACGATATTTTTAAGTATTTCTTTTATTTCAGACAAGGTTTTATCGCTACATATTTTATCGTTTATTACTTCTGTAGAAAAGGTTTCTACCGGCTTATTTCTTTTTCTAATTTCTTTAATAAATCTTGGCTTTACCATTTTACCGTTGTTGGCAATTGCGTTATAAAAGGTTAGTGTTTGCAAAGGTGTAAGACGCAGGTTGTAGCCATACGCCATAGAAGGCAACGCATTT
>DRQI01000325.1 GCA_011330545.1 Flavobacteriia bacterium | reverse complement strand
GTTATTTTTATGGGGTTTTCTTTATTCGTATCTAACGGAAATAATTGCTTTAAGGTTTGGATACCATTAAAAATACCTGCGGCTTTATTGGCAGTGAGATGAATCATGTCATTTGTAACAATTAAGGTATAACCTTCGCTTGCTAATGTTGCATTTGGTTTCCTGTTTAAAGAGATACGGATAACTTGTTGTTTTGATTTTTTATCAATAAGCGTTATTTTACGTTGCGACAGAAAATCGCGAAATTGGCCAATATATTTTAATGCTTGGGCGTCTTTTATATTGGTATGAAGGTAAGTTTCCTTTTGAAAGGTAAAAGCAGCATCATTAGCAGTATAACTAACGGGGACTGGAATAATATTGTGTTGGGCACTCATATAAGTCAAATGAATCAATAAGGCAAAAAGTGTAAGGAGGAGTTTATTTTTCATGGTTGTTGGTATTACAATAAAAATAAGGTTTAATTTTTTAAGCTGATATAAGTTTCAATAAAATTACTAGTTTCTTTTAGATGGTTAAAAAAGGATACAATCATATTGATACTTCACGGTGTTTTTAGCACAAAGTATCGCAGTTAAAATCAAAACGAGGTATTTTACATTAAAAGTAATATCTTTTAAAGGCTTCAATAGCTGCGTAATCGGCTAGGCCGAGGTCATTGTATTTTTTTGCAGTAAGCCTGTTTCTATCTTCTACGCGTACCCAAAACTCCCTAGAGTCATCACCTTGAAACATCACGCCGTCTTTTTGTGACTGATGGAAAAAGATAGCATGCCTTTTTTTCATCACTTGGTCAGGACTCATCGGTACAGCCATATCAATTTGATAGGTTTCCCATTCGTGCCAAGCCCCGCGATAGAGCCATACCCAACATTCATTCATAAAAGATTTTGGCTTTAATCTTTCTAATGCCACGAACAACGCATTCAAACATACTTCATGTGTACCATGAGGGTCGGCCAAATCACCAGCTGCATAAATTTGATGCGGTTTTATTTTTTCAATAATGTTACACATGATATCGATATCGGCATTCGATAATTTATTTTTTTTGATGGCTCCTGTTTCATAAAAAGGCAAATCTAAAAAATGTACATTTTTATCCGATAAGCTCAAATACCGCGTTGCTGCCAATGATTCACTACGCCTGATAAATCCTTTGAGTTTTCTCACTTCAAGGGTGTCGCGGCTATTTTCTTGCTTTTTAGAGATACTGTTAATAATAGAATCAATAAACTCAGAATCATTTAGTTGTTGGCTCACTTCGGCATATTTTAATGCTTCTTGGTCAGAAACAGCAATATTACCTGAAGTTTGGTATACCACATGTACTTCATGCCCTTGTTCTACCAATCGGTCAAAAGTACCTCCCATAGAGATAACATCATCATCGGGATGCGGACTAAAGATTATGACTCTTTTTTTAGCCGGCAATGCCCTTTCAGGCCTATTGGTGTCATCAGCATTGGGTTTGCCTCCCGGCCATCCGGTAATGGTGTGTTGTAAGATGTTGAACATTTTAATATTCAAATCATAAGCGGTACGTTCTTCAATGAGTAAACTTGACATTCCATTATTATTATAATCTTTATCGGTAAGTTTAAGGATAGACTTATTGAGGCGCTCACTGAGCCATACTACCGCTTTTCTTTTCAAATCTTCAGTCCAAATACACGAAGAGACCAACCACGGTGTTTTAACCCTGGTAAGTTCAGAAGAAGCCTGTTGGTCTAAGACAAAAGTAGTATTGTGATGGCTTTGCAAATACGTGGCAGGTACATCTGAAGAGATTTCACCTTCAATGGTCTCTTTGATAATATCTGCTTTGTTGATACCCCAAGCCAACAGTACAATTCTTTTGGCTTTTTTAATAGTGCCGATACCCATAGTAATTGCTTTTCTGGGTACATTATCAATTCCTAAAAAGGCAGGGGCGGCATCTACTCTGGTGAGATGGTCAAGGGTAATGCTACGGGTTCCTGAATTTAGGTGCGAACCCGGCTCATTAAATCCTACATGGCCCGTCCTGCCGATACCTAACAGTTGAAAATCTAATCCACCGGCTTCTTTAATTTGCATTTCATAATCGATACAATATTGATAGATTTCATCACTGGGGATGGTACCGTCGGGGATATGAATATTTTCAGGCATGATATCAATATGGTCAAAGAGGTGTTCATGCATAAAATAATGATAACTCTGTATGTTTTGTTTGTCCATTGGATAGTATTCATCCAAATTAAAAGTAATGACATGTTCAAAACTCAAGCCTTCTTCTTTGTGCATCCGTACCAATTCTTCATATACTTTAATAGGTGAAGAGCCGGTAGCTAAGCCAAGTACACAAGATTGGTTGTGTTGTTGTTTTTGGCGAATCAATTCGGCAATTTCTTTGGCTACTGTAATAGAAGCCTCATTAGAATTGTCAAAAATAACATTGTGAATTTTTTCAAAACGTGTTTCTTCAAATTTACCGGGAGGACTGTAGGTAATTCTTTTTTTATTTAGAGCAATTGTTGACATTCGCAGTATTGGATTTAAAAATTCAGAAAAAATAAACGGGAAGAACCCGTTTATTTTTACACTAACTCAAAACATTTAACATAAATTCGATTTCTATTCCTTTAGTAGAATTAAATCTTAAAATCTTTCATAAACGTACTACTATTTGTAGCCTTCAAAAAAATTAATATACTAACAACAGCAAAACAATAATGAATAACATCTATTGAGGGATGAACATATTTGTTTTTTTTAGCAAAAGAAGAGATAATTATTTAATTTAGACATTTCTAATTTTTTTGTTATTAAAGGCTTATTTTTAAATAATTACAACTTTTGATAGAGACACTTAAAAATACTAATAATAGGATACCTTTAAAGTATCATTTCATATTTTGGATTAGCTATTTTACCTTTGATGTAATAAGATGGGGTAGCTATTACGAAGATTATTGGTACTCTTTTAAATCAAATTTAGTGACGTTTACCTTAAGCATGATTTTGGTATATGTCAATATTTACTTTTTGTTTCCAAAATTTATCCTTAAAAAAAAATATGTCAGTTATCTTATAAATTTTATAATAGCGCTTTGTATTTTTTATGTTATTAGAACAGAATTAATTTATTATTTAATAAATGAAAATGTTTGGCCCGAATCAAGTACGCCGCAAAAGGCATATTCTTTCAATCACATAATAATAGTTTTTTTGATAGGTATTTATGATGTGGCTTTAGTAACCACGATTAAATTAACCGCTGACTGGATTTTTGAAAAGAAAAGGACAGAACAATTACAAAAAGCGCAGTTGCACTCTGAGTTGAATTTTTTAAAAACCCAAATTCAGCCTCACTTTTTTTTTAATACCCTAAATAATTTATATGCGTTGGCTATTGAAAAATCTGATAAAACACCCGAAGTTATACTAAAGCTATCTGAAATTATGCAATATGTATTGTATGAAGTCAAAGAGCCTAAAATTGAATTATTAAGAGAAATTAATTATATTCATAGCTATTTAGAATTAGAGAAGTTACGCTTTGGTACCGCTATTCATTCTGAATTGACAATTTCGGGCAATATTGATGATGTGGTTGTGCCCCCATTGCTTTTTCTGCCTTTTATAGAGAATTGTTTTAAACATGGTAC
This sequence comes from Flavobacteriia bacterium, assembly GCA_011330545.1. Classification (GTDB taxonomy): domain Bacteria; phylum Bacteroidota; class Bacteroidia; order Flavobacteriales; family Flavobacteriaceae; genus Aureibaculum. The sequence goes on along the minus strand of DRQI01000325.1, from coordinate 1,661 downwards.
AAAAAATAGCGATTATATTGAATTAGTGATTACATTTGAAAAAAGAGGCCAAGAATTGCTCTTCTATGTAGAAAATACGTTTGATACGTTATCAAATGTAGTGACTAAACACGGAATTGGTATTGAAAATGTAAAAAGAAGGTTACATTTGCTATATGCAAATCAGTTTAAGCTCAAAACGGCTATTGTAGAAAATAAATACGTTGTAGAATTAATAATTCCTTTAATTAATGAAAATTAAATGTGTCATAATAGACGATGAGCCTTTAGCCATTAAGATTATCGAAAAGTATCTTTCTGAGTTTCAAAACTTTGAACTGGTGGCAAGTTTCAATAATCCTTTAATGGCATTGACAACAATTAAAGAAAATAACATTGATGTCATCTTTTTAGATATTAATATGCCTAAAATGAATGGCTTAGAATTTGTAAAAAACTTAGAATTTCGGCCTAATATTGTGATTACAACGGCATATCGGGAGTATGCTGTTGACAGTTTTACCCTAGACGTATTAGACTATTTGGTAAAACCCATTCCGTTTAATCGCTTTTTAAAAACCATCAATAAAATAACCCAACAGATATATTTGCAACGAGGCCTTTCTAAAACACACATAGAGGATGATTCGCATATCTTCTTAAAAGTTGATAAGAAATTGGTTAAAATTAAATTTGATGATATTTATTATATCGAAAGTTTAAAAGATTATATAAAAATTTTTACGGCTACCGGCGATTATTTGGTACATAAATCCCTGACAAGTATTACCGAAGAACTCCCTAAGAATAATTTTTTACGCATACACAGGTCGTATACCATTGCCATTGATAAAGTAAAAAGTGTGGAAGGTAATTTAATTGAAGTCCATTCAAAACGAATTCCTATCGGCAGAAAATATGTAAACCATACCAAACGTACTATTTTAAGGACTGATTGATGAGGTTATTGAGTTGTGTTAAGCACAAATTCACAAATCCTGTTAAATACCTGTTTTCGTAGGTCTATTGTGTTTGTTTAACCTTGATTTCGTGTCAATTGTAGAAATTTCGCGGCTGTTATATGATAAATTTATTACATTAGACATCAATTTTTAACCCTATTAATTTATAAAGATTATATTTTTCTTCTAGACTCAATATAAAAATCACGACGAAATCAAACCTTCAGAATATATGTCACAAACGAAAGAACCACAGCAACAAAACAAAAATATGATGGTGCCCATTGCTATTATAGCGGGCTTATTTTTTATTTTCGGATTTGTAACTTGGATAAACGGTTCATTAATTCCTTTTATGAAAACCCTTAATGAGTTAACCTCTGCACAGGCTTATTTGGTGGCTACAGCATCTTATATTTCTTTTGTATTTATGGCATTGCCGGCTTCATGGGTAATCAAGAAAATTGGATATCGAAAAGGAATGTCTCTGGGATTAATAATCATGGCCATTGGCGCTTTGGTTTTTATTCCTGCTGCCGAAGCCCGGACTTATTGGATATTCTTAACCGGAATATTTATTCAAGGTACCGGGATGACGATGTTGCAAACGGCCTCAAATCCTTATATTACCATCTTAGGCCCTATAAAAAGTGCAGCAAAACGTATTGCCATTATGGGGATTTCTAACAAAGTAGCAGGGGCTTTGGCAAATTTAGTTTT
>DRQI01000324.1 GCA_011330545.1 Flavobacteriia bacterium | reverse complement strand
TTGATTAAAGCCTTGGCAAAAAGATATAGTAATGACTTGACAAAAGATATCGCCGAATTGAATAAGTCTTATATGAAAGCAATGGCTAAAGTTGCCGAAAAATATCCGCAAGACGCAGATATTCTAACGCTATATGCCGCCGCTGTAATGAATACCGTTCCGTGGAATTATTGGGATAAAAATGGAAATCCGTCTCCCAATATCAAAGAAGCCAAAGCAGCATTAGAAAGAGCCATGAATATAAATCCAAATCATCCCGGAGCACATCATTACTACATACACATGGTAGAATTGCCCAAACCCGATCTCGCTGTTGCCAGTGCAGACAAATTAGGCGGTTTAATGCCCGGAGCAGGGCATATTGTTCACATGCCATCGCACATATACATTCGTGTAGGACGATATAAAGATGCCGTTTCTGTAAATCAAAGTGCTATTCTAGCCGATGAGGATTATATTTCACAATGCTATGCACAAGGCATGTACCCTTTAGGATACTACCCACATAACATTCACTTTTTATGGTCTGCTTCCAGTATGCTCGGCGATAGTAAAATAGCTATTGATGCCGCTAAAAAAGTGGCTGAAAAAGTCCCTGTGGGTGAATTCATAGACCTTCCTTTTTTACAAGATTTTGCCTCCACGCCTTTATTGGCATATACAAGATTTGGCAAATGGAATCAGATATTAACCATTCCCAAGCCAAACGATAATATCAAACATTTAAAATTAATTTGGCATTACGCCCGTGGCATTGCTTTTTTAGGAAAAAATAATCTCAACGATGCACAAGAAGAATTGGATGCCATTGCCGAAATAAAAAAAGACCCCGAAATAGAAACACTCATTGCAACAGCCAACAATTCTACTGCTGCCATTGCCAAGGTAGCTTATGAAGTTTTAGCCGGTGAAATTGCTACTTCAAGAGGAAATCTTTCTAAAGCTATTCAGCACCTTAAAAAAGCAGTTTCCCTTGAAGATAAATTAGTATATACCGAACCGGCCGCTTGGCATATACCAACACGGCAAAATTTAGGTGCTGTTTTATTAAAAGCCAAAAAATTTAAAGAAGCTGAAAAAATTTATAAAGAAGACTTGGCTATACTCAGGCAAAACGGATGGTCACTCATGGGCTTGTATAAAAGTTTATCAATACAAGGTAAAATTGAGGAAGCCCAAACCATAAAAAAAGAATTTGATAAAGCCTGGAAATATGCCGATATCGAAATAAGCAGTTCTGTTTTATAACCTGAACTCGTCATAATAATTGATACTATTTGTTGTATTATCAGCATTTCCTATGTCGAAATCACGGTATTAATAAGAACATTTTACTATTTTCAGAATAATACCATTCTGAAAATAGTATTTTTGCCTCTATTGCAACACCATGAATAAAACAGCGCTCAAAGAATTTTTAGATGACAAAGTAATACGGTACAATCACCCATCATTTATAGCCACTGACCCTATACAGATTCCACATCGGTATTTTTTAAAAGAAGACATTGAAATCTCAGCATTTTTAACAGCAACCATTGCTTGGGGAAATCGGAAAATGATTATCAACAATGCCGGCCGTATGATGGAACTGTTAGGCAATAGCCCGTATGATTTTGTAATCAACCACAACGAACAACAATTAGAAAAATTAGGGAGTTTTGTACATCGGACATTTAACGGAATCGATTTCGCCTATTTTATCAAAGCCCTACAACATATTTACACACATCACACTAGTTTGGAAGCTGTTTTTTCAAAATATGCCGAACCTGATTCGTTACAAAACGCCATCCATCATTTTAAAGCTGTTTTTTTTGAACTGCAACATCCGTCAAGAACACAAAAACACCTTTCAGACCCCTTAAAAGGATCTGCTGCCAAACGCATCAATATGTTTTTACGTTGGATGGTACGTAAAGATACTGCGGGAGTAGATTTCGGAATTTGGAAAACCTTGTCACCATCACAATTATCATGTCCTTTAGACGTGCACTCCGGCAATACCGCCCGAAAATTAGGGCTTCTCAACAGAAAACAAAATGATGCCAAAGCCCTGCTGGAACTCGATACAAGTTTACGAAAATTAGATGCCGGCGACCCTGTAAAATACGACTTCGCCTTATTTGGGTTGGGGGTTTTTGAAAAATTTTAGTCAGTATCTTTAAGCAAAATGTGCCTTATCTCACAATCATATTCTTGCTTATAATTGAAATTTTGCATATTTTTATCAAACAATAATTTCATTGCTGAAAAGCTAAAAGCATAAACTAATGCTACAAAAGTTAAGGATAGTATTCTTTTTGAACATGCTGGTTGTAATACTATCTTGCAGCAAAGGAGAAAATAACACTATAATTGAGCCTTCGGGATTCAAGGCGGAAAAAGTTTTATTTATTGGAAATAGCCATACTTTTTTTAATGGAGGTATCAATACGATTCTAAAAGGATTTACCGACATATCAAACCTACCGTATAGCCCTGAAATTAAAAATATTGCCGTAGGTGGGTATACGTTAGAAGATCATTGGAATCATCAGGCAACACAAGATATGATAGATAGCAAAGAATGGGATGTTATTGTCCTTCAAGAAAATAGCATTCGCGCAGCTACTGATGTTAATGCTATGTTTGAATTTGCTTCAAAATTTGAAAATAAAGCCAGTTCTATTGGAGCAAAAGTTTATTTTTTTATGACTTGGGCCTACGAAAATCAACCCCAAATGACTGATCAGCTAGATGCTAATTATCACCAAGTTGCAAGGCAATTATCTTCAACGGTTGTACCCGTTGGATTAGCTTTTAAAGATTTCATTGCTACTAATAATTCTATTCATTTATATGCTTCTGACAGCATTCACCCATCACAAGCAGGCTCCTTTCTCAGTGCATGTCTTTTTTATAAAGAATTATACAATAAAAACCCTGCTTCTAATAGTTATACCGGTACTATAAACCAAGGAGATGCCGATGTTATAAAGGCATTTATTCAGAATTATAATGGCAATTAGCCAATTATTTTTGTATTGGGCAGTATTAAAACCCGCTCAAAAAACGGTCAATTTCTAAGCACTAAAAACAAATCGCAAATCAAAACTAATAATACCTACCTTTGCAATTGTTAAAATTGTTATTACGAACAACTACACAAATAAACAACTTCAATGCGCTTACACAGAAACTTGGTCTTAGCAGTAATAGATTCTTTAAATTATATATTTAATGACGGACTATACGCCGATAAAGTAGTCGAAAAAACCTTAAAAAGAGATACGCGCTGGGGTGCCCGTGACCGTAAATTTATTGCCGAAACCGTTTATGATTGTGTACGGTGGAAACGGCTATACAACGAAATAGCCGGTACAAAAAATCATTTTACCCAAGAAAACTTATGGAAAATATTTGCCGTTTGGGCGGTATTAAAGGGAATACCATTACCCGATTGGAGGCAATTTGAAGGAACACCCGTGCGCCGTATCAAAGGAAAATTTGACGAATTACAAAACCAACGCGTTTTTAAAGAATCAATTCCCGATTGGTTAGATGCTTTAGGCGAAAAAGAATTAGGAAAACAATGGGCAGCGGAAATCAATGCACTGAACCAACAAGCCAATGTTATTTTACGGGTAAATACATTGAAAACAACCAAAGAACAATTACAAAAGTTATTATTAGAAGAAACTATCGAAACCCAATTTATCAAAGGATATCAAGATGCCCTTCAACTAAGTGAACGCAAAAATATCTTTAGAACTGAGGCTTTTAAAAACGGTTTTTTTGAAGTACAGGATGCTTCTTCGCAATTGGTAGCTGAATTTTTACAAGTAGCGCCCGGATTGCGGGTAGTAGATGCCTGTGCCGGTGCCGGTGGCAAAACCTTACATTTGGCATCCTTAATGAAAAATAAAGGCCAAATTATTGCCTTAGACATTTATGCTAACAAGCTCAAAGAGTTGAAAAGAAGAGCTAAACGGAATGGCGCCCATAATATAGAACCCCGCCATATCCATTCAACGAAAGTTATCAAAAAACTATACGATAAAGCCGACAGGGTACTCATAGATGCCCCATGTAGTGGCTTAGGGGTGTTAAGGAGAAATCCGGATGCCAAATGGAAATTGCAAGCCGAATTTATAAATAACATTCAAAAAACACAGGCCGAAATTTTAAATACCTATGCAAAAATGGTGAAAGCCGGAGGCAAATTAGTGTATGCCACCTGTTCTATTTTACCTTCAGAAAATGAAAAACAAGTAGAAAATTTTTTAAACTCACATAAAGCGTTTAATTTTATTGCTGAAAAGAAAATTTTGCCTTCGGTTAGCGGATATGACGGCTTTTATATGGCATTATTAGAAAGAACAGAATAATACTTAATACTTTACAGAGAACATAATTCGTGAAATTTAGATACGATTGTAAGGCATTTGCGCAATTTAGAATTCTAAAATTCACCATTAATTACTAAAATTTAAGCATGTGAATCCCTTATTAAAGGATTTGTTATAAAAAGAGATGAGCTTTCACAAAGGGGCATGAATATATAGGTGTTACCTATAAGGCAGAAAACTGAAAAATCGAAAAAAATATTGGTTACCTTTAGAACATGAATAAATCAGAAATAATACTGTATGAATTAGGAGAAAGTCAACCAAAAATTAAAGTGTTAGTTGAGAATGAAACTGTTTGGTTGTCACAAAATCAAATGGTTGAACTGTTTCAAAAAACTAAACAAAACATCAGCCTTCATATAAATAATTGCTTTAGGGAGAAAGAGTTAAACAAAAATTCAGTTGTCAAGGAATACTTGACAACTGCATCAGATGGCAAAAAATACAAAACTAAGTACTATAATCTTGATGTAATCATATCGGTTGGCTATAGAGTAAAATCCCAAAGAGGAACAGAATTCAGAATATGGGCAACTCAAGTGTTACGAAATTATATATTACAAGGATATTCTGTAAATATAAAACGATTGAAGGAACTAAAGCAATCAATTCAACTCATTCAAAATACAGTGGGTTCTGACAGCTTAGAAAAAGAGCAAACTAAAGCAATAGTAGAAGTACTTTCGGAATTTGCCTTAGGTTTGGATTTATTAGATGGATATGACCACCAAAATATCGAAATCAAAGAAACTACACCAACGACTAAATATGTAATCAATTACGATGAAGCAATTGAGGCAATTGAAGGACTAAGGTTAAAATTTGGCGGGTCTAACCTTTTTGGAAAAGAAAAAGATGAATCTTTTAAAAGTTCAATTGGAACAATAAATCAAACTTTTGGAGGGCGGGAGTTGTATCCGAGTATTGAAGAGAAAGCCGCCAATTTACTGTATTTTGTAGTCAAGAATCATTCATTCACAGATGGAAATAAAAGAATAGCTGCATGGTTGTTTGTTTGGTACCTCAATAAGAATAGATACCTCTATTCCAGGACAGGACAGCCGAAAATAGCCAATAACGCTTTAGCAGCATTAACTCTAATGGTAGCACTAAGTAAACCTGAAGAAAAAGAACTGATAATCAAAATAATTATAAATTCTATAAATAAAGATAATGAAGTCATATAGGCGACAATCTACGGCTCATACATGCTTCCTAATTGGTGGCTCGGTGCCTGCTGATTGCGAGTATGCCTTTGTTTTTTATTAATGCAATAATATTATTATCCAGAAAATTAATATAAATTTATTCGTATGAAATGAGGCATTACAATTAAGTTGATACCCACCAAAATGATTCTTGGCGAAATCAAAGATTCATAAACTCAATTGAAAAATAAATAAAATATAAACAAATGAAAAAACAATTACTATTCCTTTTTTTAAGCATAAGCACCCTCGTATTCTCACAAGAAGCGTATTATCTGAATGCACCCAATGCCGTTGATTTTAGCTTAAACGGAATGGCTTTAAAAAATGCCTTAATAGCAAAAATTAGTAATAATACCACTGCATTGCCTTATTCGAGTAGTAGTTTTGATACTTGGGATGCGCTGATGTTAACCGATG
>DRQI01000323.1 GCA_011330545.1 Flavobacteriia bacterium | reverse complement strand
TGGTTTCAACAATGACGTCTAATTGTTGAATTTTAAGGCTAATCCTTCCCGCAATTCTGTCTATTAATGGAATTTTAAATTGCAACCCGGCATGGCGTATGCTTTGATATTTACCAAAACGCTCTACAATTACAGCTGTTTGCTGTTTTACTATAAATGCCGCCGCAAATAAAAGTATTAGTACTATAACAATATACGGAACATTACCTACTAATGATTCTATCATAACTTTGAGTTTAAGATTACTGATTTCTTGTAAAGATACGGTTTAAAGTAACTACTTACAAGACGTAATTTTTATAAAAAGTTACAAGGCTAGATAATATTACTTATTTTTGATATCAATTTACGCATAATGAAAAAAGCAATAGCCCTCATACTTTCAATTTTAATAGCAATTACTGTAATATATTTTCTATTTATATACTATGCAACATTTAGTGAAGGCTATAGATCAGGAAAGCTAATAAAAATTAGCCATAAAGGTATTGTCTTTAAAACTTGGGAAGGCGAAATTAGCCAAGGTGTTTCAGAGTCACAACGCTTTCGTTTTTCGGTAGAAAGCTCGCAAAATATAGTGATAGATCAGTTAAAAGACTTACAAGGCCAATTTGTTAAATTAACTTATAAAGAAAGATTTGGCACTTTTCCGTGGTTAGGCGATACCAAATATTTTGTTACCAAGGTTGAAAAAACACAGTTAGAGTGAGATTAATTTTGCAACTTGTTATTAATTAGTGAGTATTTATAATTTGTCAATGGCCTTTTCAATTCTAAGGATGGTTTCATCTTTGCCAATGATTTCCATAATATCAAATAAATGAGGGCCTTGTAAAGCACCAACCAAACTTATTCGCAATGGTTGCATTACTTTGCCAAAACCGATTTCCTTAGTAGTTATCCAATCTTTTACTACGTTTTCTATCGATGAAGAAGAGAAATCTTCTGCACTTTTTAGAACGGTAATTAATTCTTTCATTACTTGCGTAGTGGTTTCTTTCCATTGTTTTCTAACCGATTTTTCGTCATAAGAAGTCGGTGCAATAAAAAAGAAACTGCCCAACGGCCAAAAATCAGAAACAAATGTTGCCCGTTCTTTTAATAAAGCAATAACCCTTTTAACATATTCTTTGTCATTTTTAACAAGGTGTGAATTTTCTAATTTCTTGTTTAAAATCAACTGAAACATTTCTGCCAGTTCATCATCGCTTTTCTGCTGTAAATATTGCTGATTAAACCATTTTGTTTTATCAGGATTAAATTTTGCACCGGCTTTACTTACATGCTCTAGCGAAAAGGCTTTTATCAGTTCTTCTAATGAATAAATTTCTTTTTCTGTTCCGTCGCCTTCATTCCAACCTAATAAGGCCAGCATATTAACAACTGCTTCCGGGAAATAACCATCTTCTCGATAGCCACGAGAAATACTTTCTTCAGTTTTCCACGCTAACGGAAATACCGGAAAACCCATTTTATCGCCATCGCGTTTGCTTAATTTTCCTTTGCCTTGAGGTTTTAAAATCAATGGTAAATGAGCAAATTCTGGTGCTCCCCATCCAAATGCCCTATATAACAAAACGTGCAATGCCAATGAAGGCAGCCATTCTTCACCGCGAATTACATGGCTAATTTCCATCAAATGGTCGTCTACAATATTTGCTAGGTGATAGGTCGGCATACCGTCTGATTTAAATAAAATTTTATCATCCAAGACATGGGTATCAATTTTAATTTCACCACGAATAATATCATTTAAAATTAATGTCTCATTCTCGGGCGATTTAAATCGAATCACATATTTTTTACCAGAATCAATACGTTTTTTAACTTCTTCGGTAGTTAACGATAATGAATTCTCTAATTGTAATCGGTTATGCCAATTATAAATAAACGTTTCCCCTTTCGCTTCATGGCTTTTTCTGTGAAAATCTAATTGTTCAGGTGTGTCAAAAGCATAATAGGCATTGCCGGAATGGAGTAATTGATCAATATATTTTTTATAGATGTCTTTGCGTTCAGATTGACGATAAGGCCCATAATTGCCACCAATAGTAGGCCCTTCATCAAAAGGAAGATGTAACCATTGTAACGACTCAATGATGTAATTTTCAGCACCTTCAACGTACCTGTTTTGGTCAGTATCTTCAATTCTAAGGATAAATGTACCTTGGTGTTTTTTGGCAAATAAATAATTAAATAATGCGGTTCTAACACCACCAATATGTAATGGCCCGGTTGGGCTGGGGGCAAAACGTACTCTTACCTTGTTACTCATTCTGTTAAAATTTGATTGCAAAGATACTATTTGACAATGAAAATAGTATTTTTATGGTTTATAAATACATGAGTAATTTCAACAACATACAACAAAAACTACAACAGTTCATTAAAAAGTATTATACCAATGAATTGATTAAAGGCTTACTATTATTCGTTACCTTTGGTTTATTATACCTTTTTATCACACTGTTTATAGAGTACTTTTTATGGCTGCCACCCAATGCCCGGAGTGTGCTTTTTTATGTTTTTGTATTCGTTGAAGTAGGGTTATTGATAAAATTTATTATCCTACCCATTACCAAATTATTAGGGCTGCAACAGGGAATTTCATTTGCCGAAGCCTCAAAAATTATAGGCAATCACTTTCCTGAAGTAGATGATAAATTGCTAAATGTATTGCAACTCAATAAAAACCCCGAACAATCAGAATTATTATTGGCAAGTATTGAGCAAAAATCAGCCGGCTTACAACCCATTCCGTTTAGAAAAGCCATTAATTTTAAGAACAACCGTAAATATATCAAGTACTTACTGATTCCTCTAGTGATTTGGCTGTTTACATTTTTATCAGGTAACAATAAACTCTTCAAAGAAAGTTTTACAAGAGTAGTACATTATAAAACAGCCTATGAACCCCCGGCACCTTTTCATTTTAAGGTTTTAAATGATACATTGACAACCGTAGAAAACCAGCCTTTTGAGTTGCAAATAGAAACCGTAGGCGAAATCATACCTCAAAATGTTCAAATTTATTTTAACAATCAAAATTATTTATTAAAAGATAATGAGAAAGGAATATTTTCTTACGCATTTTCAAATCTCAAAAAGCCGGTCACATTTTATTTGGAAGCCAATGGGATACAATCTAAAAATTATCAATTACAAGTTGTTAAGATACCCGTAATAACCGGTTTTGAAATGTATGTAGATTATCCTGCTTATACAGGAAAAAAAGACGAATTGATAAAAAATACAGGAAACGCTTTTATTCCTGAAGGAACAAGTATCCGGTGGAACATTCAGACCCAAGAAACAGATTCGGTTATGTTTACGGTTTCCGGTACTGTACCGTTTCAGAAAACTTCAAAAAATAGTTTTTCTATTACAAAACGCTTCAAACAAAATGTGAGTTATCAAATTACGACATCAAACCGAAAGTTAAAAAATTACGAAAAATTAAACTATAGTATTGAAGTTTTAAAAGATGAATATCCGAAAATTGAAGTCAAATCTGATATCGATTCTGTCAGTAGGGGGCCGGTTCAATTTGCCGGACAGTTAAGTGATGATTACGGGTTAAAAAAATTAAACCTGGTATATTTTTTAGAAAAAGATAAAAGTGCCCTGTTAAAACAACCCATTGAAATTAACAAATCGACTTTTGAAGAGTTTTATTATATTTTTTCGCCTGTCAATTTAAAAATTAAAGAAGGAGAGGCGTATCAAATGTATTTTGAAGTATACGACAACGATGCTGTAAATGGCAGTAAATCAACAAAGAGCAATGTATTTACGTATTACAATAAAACCAAGCAAGAAATTACAGATGACTTATTAAAAGAACAACAACAAAATTTAGACGAATTACATAAAACGGTAAAAAAATCTGAAGAATTAAGTAAAAACTTTGAAGAATTTTCTAAAAAGTTAAAGAAAAAATCAGAATTGAATTGGAACGATAAAAAAGAGTTCGAACAATTTTTAAAACGCCAAGAAAAGTATCAGCAATTGCTAGAAAAAAACACCAATCAATTAAAAGAAAATTTAGATGAACAAGAACTCAATACAGAAGACCCATCCATAAAAAACAAAAAAGAAGAGCTTAAAAAACGTATTGAAGAAGCACAAAAATTACAAAAGAAGAACAAGCTGTTAGAAGAACTCAAAAAAATGGCTGAGAAATTAGACAAAGAAAAAATGCTTCAGAAATTAGATAAGTTAACACAGCAGAGTAAACAAGAAAAGCGTTCACTAGAGCGCTTATTAGAATTGACTAAGCGTTTTTTTGTTGAAAAGAAGGCCGTTCAAATTACCAAAAAATTAGATTCCCTTTCAAAAAATCAAGAGAAACAAGCCAATAAAAAAGATAATAATTCTGAAAGCCAAAAGAAACTCAATAAAGACTTTGAAGAAATTCGAAAAGATTTCAAAGAATTAAACAAACAAAATCGAAATTTGGCAGAGCCGATGAAATTGCCTACTACCAAAAAAGAAGAAGAAAATATTGAAGAGCTGATGCAGCAATCAACAGATTTTTTAAAAGAACAAGAAACGCTTGAAAAAGAAAAGAACGCATCCCAAAAAGAGCAATCAGAACCACAACAAAAGAAAGCAATTAAGGCGGCTACGAAATCTCAAAAATCGGCAGCAAAAAAGCAACAACAGTTAAGTGAAAAAATGAAGGGTGCCATGGCAGCGATGCAAGGAGAATCAATTGATGAAAATATTGATGATTTACGGGCAATCTTAGAAAATTTGCTTACTTTTTCTTTCGACCAAGAAAAATTAATGATTTCTTTTGAAGGTATCGATGCCGGCCATGCTGAATTTCCGGCCAAATTAAAACGGCAACATGTTTTAAAAGAACACTTTGAACATATTGATGATAGTTTGTATACATTGTCTTTACGTTTACAGCAACTCTCATCTAATATTCAAGAATACCTTACAGAAGCACATTATAATATTGATAAATCATTAGAGAATATTGCCGAAAATAGAATTAGAAAGGGCATTTCAAATCAACATTATACCATGACTGCAGCCAACAATCTAGCCAATATGTTGAGCAATGTTTTGAATAGTTTACAGAATCCCGGTATGGGTTCCGGCCAAGGAAAGGGAAATTCGTTTAGCTTACCCGATATTATTAAAAAACAAAAAGGCTTGAGTGAAAAAATGAAAAAGGGAATGAAAAAAGGGCAAAAACCCGGTAAAGGCAACGAAGGTGGCAAACAACAAAAAGAAGGTAAAACAGGCCGAGATGGGCAGGGTGGCAATAAAGAGCAAATGACCGGTGAACAATACCAATTGTATCAAGAACAAAACGCCTTGCGAAACGCCTTGCAAGAATTATTAAATAAAGAAGGCAAAGGTGGCACCGCCGGCCAAAAAGCACTTCGGCAAATGGAAGAATTAGAAAAGCAATTATTAGATAAAGGCTTTACTAATGAAGTGTTACAAAGAATGATTCACTTAGAACACGAATTGTTAAAATTAGAAAAGGCTCGTATAGAACAAGGCAAAGATACTAAGAGAAAATCGCATACCAATACTGAAAATTTTCAAAACAGAACCATCCCACAAATAAAAAATAAAAAATTGTATTTTAATACCAATGAGATTTTAAATAGAGAACCCCTACCTTTGCGCGGTGCTTATAAAAAGAAAGTTCAAGAATATTTTAAAGAAAATAAATAGAAATTAGTAATCGTATGAAAGGAAAGATTGTTTTGTTGGCCATGCTATTTTTTTTAAATATAGCCCATGCTACAGATGTTATTAAATTACCAAAATATTTTAGTGTTAAAAGTACTTTTTCAGGTAACTTATCTGATAACGAATCTTTTCATTTAATCTTTACGAAAGACACTAGGACTAAAAAATTTGTTGTGTTTCCGTATTTCTATAATGGTATTTCAACAGAAAAGTTTAAACAACTTGTTAGTGATGAACCCTATAGCCTTGTCTCCTTTCATTACGATAACGATATTGTTTCTGTTTTTCTAAGTTATAAGGTAAGGAATGATTATTTTTTAAAGAAAATTAGCTTATATAGACTTACAAAAGAGGTTAAACAGTCAGAACCTTTTCCTCATAATGATTTTTTAACCTCGATACGAAATAAGGATAAATCTATTTTTATTTACAAGAGTAAAGACAGGTTTTTGGTGAGACAATTTAATAAGAACGAACCGAATATTAATAGTGAATTAGATATTCAAAAAACGCAAAATGTCATCGAGATATTTTTTGAGGATAACAAGGTTGTTGCAGTTAAAACTGACGAGTTTGTTTCTAATGGACCCACGTCAAAAATAAAGGTATACTACATCGATGGTAAATTGGTTTTCACAAAAGTAATTCGTGCGTTGAATCAAACAGAGATATTAGAAGTTTTTTTAGGTAATGAAAAACTTACTACTTCCCTACGGTCGTTTTCAATGACAACCAAAGATTATTATAAAAAAATGGCATCTTTTGTTGTTGATGGCACACTATTTCAGTTGGGCGTTAGTAAAGATAGAGGTTCAATTAAGATTTGGGACTATTTAAATAAAAAGGAGTTAAATGTTATTCCTATTGATGGGTCTTTAAATTCGAAAATAGTCAAGGGAAATGATTTTGTTGATTTTTCAAAATTTTTGAAGCAATCGGCACGAAGAAAGCACATTCCAACAATTACTGTTAACAAAGCAAGCGATAATTTATTTCGCCTGCGAGTGGACTATGTTGATGTAACATATTCATATAATTATAATTGGTGGATGTTTCATCAAAAGATGATGATGCATCAACAGATGCAAATGCAACAAGCAATGAATAGTGTCCCTCGTTTTGGGCCTGATGATCCGGGTGATATTACATTTGATACTTATACCATTAAGAATGATAATCGATTTTTTGAAATAGTACTTGATGACAAGGGTCGTATTGTTCAAGAAAGGCCTCAGAGCATCTATGGTGAAATTAACAAGAAGGAATATATTGAGAAGTTAGAAGAATTGTCAGATATAAAGTATGAATCAAGTTGTTTTTTAAAGATTGGTTTTCGATATTTTGGTTATTCTAAATCTTCTAAAGGGTTTGTAATTTATACAGAGAAACTGAAATGATTTCATTTAATTATGAAATAGAATTTCGTTTAGTGAATATAGCGCAAATTGCGAATTGGATTTCTCATTGCATTACTGAAGAGTCTTGCAAAGAAGGAACGATTAATTATATTTTAGTGAGTGATGAATATTTGTCTCAACTTAATGTTAAATATCTGAAACACAATACATTAACAGATATTATTAGCTTTGATGACTCAATAGGTAAGGTAATTAGCGGAGATATTTATATTTCAGCGCAGCGTGTTGAAGAAAACGCCAAATTATTTAATGTTTCTTTTGAGGATGAATTACACCGTGTGATGATACACGGAATTTTACATTTTTGTGGATACAACGATAAAACGGAAAGCCAAAAAAAGACAATGCGTAAAAAAGAAGATTATTATCTATCTTTGCGCGATTTTTAATGAGAAGAATATCGCCCTAAATATGATGGAGCGTTTTAATTTAAGGGTGGCGACGCAAAATGTTCCACGTGAAACAATTTTAATTCCAAGAGTTTGTTATCAAGAAGATGAGTGTATTTAAAGATATATATGATGTAATTGTTGTGGGCGGTGGCCACGCCGGTAGTGAGGCCGCTGCTGCCAGTGCCAATTTAGGAGCTAAGACGTTGTTGATTACTATGAGTTTGCAGAATATAGCCCAAATGAGTTGTAATCCTGCCATGGGTGGTATTGCTAAAGGACAAATAGTTCGCGAAATTGATGCCTTAGGTGGTTATAGTGCAATTGTTACCGATAAAACGGCAATTCAATTTAAGATGCTCAATAAATCGAAAGGCCCGGCCATGTGGAGTCCGAGAGCACAAAGCGATAGAATGCGTTTTGCCGAAACATGGCGATTGATGCTTGAACAAACAAATAATCTAGATTTCTATCAAGATATGGTCAATGGCCTTATCATTGAAAACAATTGTATTGTTGGTGTGAAGACATCATTAGGTATTCAAATCAAAGCACGAACGGTAATCTTAACTACCGGTACTTTTTTAAACGGGTTGATACATATTGGAGATAAAAGTTTTGGTGGAGGACGTGCCGGTGAAAAAGCTGCAACGGGTATTACAGAAGAGTTGGTTGCCTTGGGTTTCGAATCAGGCAGAATGAAAACCGGAACACCTCCGCGTGTTGACGGAAGGTCGTTAGACTATACTAAAATGATAGAGCAACCCGGTGATGAACACCCTCAAAAATTTTCATATAGTGCAACAACAACACCATTAACAACCCAACGGTCTTGTTATATGACTTATACGAGTGAAGAAGTTCATGATTTATTAAGAGAAGGCTTTGAAAGGTCTCCCATGTTTAATGGCCGTATTCAAAGTGTAGGACCACGGTATTGCCCTTCAATTGAAGATAAAATTGATAGGTTTGCTACTAAAAACAGACATCAATTGTTTATTGAACCCGAAGGTTGGCATACAGTAGAGGTATATGTCAACGGGTTTTCCACTTCTTTACCGGAAGATATACAGGCAAAAGCCTTACGTAAAGTGCCGGGTTTCGAAAAAGTAAAATTCTTTCGCTTTGGTTACGCCATTGAATATGATTACTTTCCTCCTACCCAATTAACTTATACCCTAGAAACAAAGTTGATAGCCAATCTATTTTTTGCCGGGCAAATTAATGGTACTACCGGATACGAAGAAGCAGCGGCTCAAGGCCTAATGGCCGGTATCAATGCGGCCTTAAAAGTTCAAGAAAAAGAAGCTTTTATATTGCGTAGAGACGAAGCCTATATTGGTGTGTTAATAGATGATTTAATTACCAAAGGTACAGAAGAGCCGTATCGAATGTTTACATCGAGGGCAGAATATAGAACCTTATTACGCCAAGATAATGCAGACCTGCGTTTAACACCTAAGTCTTTTCAACTTGGGTTAGCCTCGGCAGCACGAATGAAACGGGTACAAGAAAAACAAGAAAAAACAGATGCTTTTATTGGCTTTTTAAAAAATACCAGTATCAAACCTGATGCTGTAAACCCAATTTTAAAAAGTAAAAATTGTGCTGAAATAGCACAATCTATGAAAATGTTTAAGATTGCCGCGCGGCCACAATTAGATTTTAATGATGTTCGGCAGTTTACAGGAGTAAATGATTTTATTGTTGACAATGCTATTGACGACGAAATTATAGAACAAACCGAGGTGCATGTAAAATATTCGGGCTATATCGAAAAAGAAAAAAACAATGCAGATAAGTTACAGAGATTAGAAAATGTAACGATACCTGAAAATTACGATTATAGTAAAATTAAATCACTTTCGTTTGAAGCTCGCGAGAAATTAACTAGTATCCAACCTACTACCATATCGCAAGCGAGCCGTATTTCAGGGGTTTCACCAAGTGACATCTCGGTGTTGTTGGTGTACATGGGGAGATAACTAAATGTTCCACGTGAAACGTTCGTTTGTCTAAAATGATTAAAATTTAAATATGTGAAGGAATTACGTACATCACCAATTTCAAATACCGAATTAAAGCCGTTTTTATCTTGTAAAGACTATACGGTTTCTCATAAAAAATTCACTTTACTTATTGATGAAGAAGCAGCATTGCTAGTTACTTCACCTAGGCCAAAAGATGATGAGTTAGCCTCCTATTATGACAGTGAAGACTATATTTCGCATACAGATGCTAAGAAAACATTTATTGATAAATTGTATCAATGGGTAAAACATTATTCCCTTAAGAAAAAATTAAAATTAATAAACTCATTTGTAGCCAATCAAAAATCACTCTTAGATGTGGGGGCAGGTACCGGTGATTTTTTGTCGGTTTGTAATGCTGGTGGCTGGCAGGTTACCGGAATTGAGCCCAATGAAAAAGCACGAAATATTGCCATAGATAAATTACGTGCGTCAACGGCGGTTATCTATAAAAATATTGAAGAGTTAACACAAAACGCAACACCTAACACATACGATGTAATTACCCTTTGGCATGTGTTAGAACACATACCAAATTTAACAGCGTATATTACTAGCCTAAAAAAGTTATTAAAACCCCAAGGCACCTTGATTGTTGCAGTACCCAATTATAAAAGCTATGATGCAGCGTATTATAAAGAATATTGGGCAGCATACGACGTGCCGAGGCATTTATGGCATTTTTCAAAAAAAGCAATAAAAAAGTTATTTCAACAACAAAATATGAAAGTTGCCAAAATAGTACCCATGAAATTTGACTCCTTTTATGTGAGCATGCTGTCTGAAAAATATAAAACCGGAACCTCAAATTATTTTCGAGCTTTTTATACCGGTTGGCGTTCTAATGTTAAAGCAATGGCCAATAAAGAGTATTCATCATTAATTTACATCATAAAAAATGGCTAAAAATCGTTTTTAAGCCATTTAAGACTGTTTAATGAGCGATATTGTAGTTTATCTTTACCCATATAGAAACAACGCAGTACACAGCGCCTAACAAAACAATATTTGATAGTTTTGTTTTATTGTTGTTAAAATAATTATAAATATTACTTATTATTTGTTTTTTAAGAATATTGTAGTAATTATTTAACTACCGAGTAATTTAAAATATGTAGTTTTGCGCAAAATTTATTAAAAGATACAACCATGAAAAAAATTGGAATCATACTAATACTAACTATTTCTTTAATTTCTTGTACACAAACTAAAATTGCCTATGTAGATGTTGAAGAATTGATGAAAGAATATAAAGGGACAAAAGAGGCTGAGGCCAGTATGAAGGAAAAATCAGATAAATTAAAATCAGAATTGGATAGTTTAGTTGCCGGATGGGAAGCAAAAGCAAGAACTTACCAATCAAAAATGCAAAAGATGTCTCCTAAAAATAGGGCACAGCGCGAACAAATTTTAATGCAAGAGCAGCAAGCCATTGGGCAACGTCAACAAGTAATTCAACAACAAGTCCAAAAAGAAGGCCAAGAAAGTTTAAAAGCACTTTCTAAAGAAATTAATGATTTTGTAAAAAATTATGCCAAAGAGAAGGGATATAATTTCGTATTGGGTACTACCGGAGAAAACGGTACTGTGATGTACGGTGAAGAAAAAGCTGATATTACAGACGATGTTTTAGTACAATTAAACAAATCTTACAAGGCAAAAGAATAGTTGTAAAACATTGATTTACAAATAATTAAGCCCTTGAAATTACTTCTTGGGCTTTTTTATTACGCTAAAAATTAACACATTTAATACTTAAGTTAAAAAACGTGCGTTAATATAGTGCTAACCCAACACATGCAGAATGAAAAAATTAATCTTATCAGCGCTTTTAGCAGCGTATACTACAGTATCGGTAACAGCTCAAACACCTACCGGAAAACACCTCATTAAGTATTTAGAAATCAATACCACGAAATCTGATTACGGATTGGCCATGTTAGACAATGGCAAAGTAGTGTTTGCAATGCCTAAAAATGAAAACGGCAGAAGCCAATCAGATTTGTTTATAGGCGATATAGGTGCACAAGGTGAAATTTCAAACAAAGAATTGATTAAAGGAATTAAGGAACTAAAGAAAGTTTCTAAGACAGGAATTACGTATAGCCGCGATATGAAAACCGTATATTTTTCTGCAAAAAAAGATAGAAAGAAAAAAAGTAAAGAGAAAGAACAGTTATTCAAAGCCAATATCGACGCTTCCGGTAATTGGATAAATATAGAAAGGCTTCCGTTTAACGATAAAAAATATTCTTCAGGGCAACCCTCACTGAGCAAAGACGGCAAAAAACTCTATTTTGTTTCCAATAGAAAATCATCGTATGGCGGAATGGATATTTTTGTGGTGACTATTAATGATGATGGAACTTACGGAGAACCTACTAACCTAGGCGATAAAATTAATACAAGAGGAGATGAAGTAACCCCTTTTATTACCGAAGATAATATTTTGTATTATTCATCAAACGGAAGAAGTGATACGATGGGTAATTTAGACGTATATGCCAGTGAAGTGCTTGACAATACCGTGTCAGAATCCTTTCACTTAGACTCGCCAATTAATAGTATTAATGACGATTTTGCTTACATCATTAATAAAAAGAAAGATGCAGGATATTTTTCTTCTAACAGGTTACAAGGCCAAGATAATAATGACATCTATTCATTTATATTAGAAGAACCGAAACCCGAAAAATGTGTACAAGAAATTGCAGGTATCGTAAGGGATAAAGACACTCAGGAAATATTAAATGATGCCGCTATGACATTATTTGATGATAAAGGAAACCAGATTAAGCAAATCATAACCGATAAAAACGGCGCCTATAAATTTGTTTTAGATTGTAATAAAACATATACATTAGTAGCTTCTGGCCTTTATTATAACAAAGAAGAACACATTGTCAATACAGCCAATTATAACAATGCACCGGCTTTAGAAGCCAATAAGTACCTAACGAAAAAATCAGGAGCCTTAGGAGACGCCGTTGCAGCTGCTAACGCAGAAGAAAAAGAAACCAATACCGGTAACAAACCTTCAGAAACTACGCCAAAAGAAGTTACTGATACAACAGCAACAACACCAAAAGAAGAAACAACAAAAACAATTGCTGATGATAAGGTATTAAACTTAAGTCCGATATATTTCGATTTTGACAGCTCAGAAATAAGAGACGATGCTACAGAAGAACTGGATAAAATTGTTGCAATGATGAAAGAAAATACAAGTATTAAAATTGAAATAGGCTCTTATACAGATTCCAGAGGTAGCAGTACCTATAATTTACACCTCTCAAACCGCAGGGCAAAAGCATCTATTGATTACTTAGTATCACATGGTATTAGCAGGAATAGAGTAAGCGGAAAAGGATATGGCGAAACTAAAATGGTAAATCAATGTGTCAATGGCGTAAAATGTAGTGAGGCAGCACATCAAATGAATAGAAGGACTGAATTTGTAATTATAAACCAATAAATGATATTTGATAGGGATAGAACTGTCTAAGAAAGACCTTAGATGTAACTTTCAAAGTAAGCCATAAAAGCTATTTTTTAGACAGTTTCTTATTTTAAAAGGTAAACACCAAAGACCACCACCATAAAGTAAACGGCAATGGTCATAGCACCCGCATAATCTTTAGCAATGCGTTGGCCAAAAAGTAATAATAATAACATCTTTCCGGCAATTACAGCAGCGTAAAAACCTATCAACATACTTCCCGAGATATAAATCTGAAAAATTCCTATAACACTAAGAACACCGGCTACGAGTTCACCCAATGTTACAAAACCAAGCATCAGAGGAACACTGTTTTTTAAAAAAGTATGGCTAAAATGTTCTTTTAAAAAAGAAAGGTTTCCTTTCCAATCGATTAGTTTATCAATACCCGATTGTAAAAAAGTAATGGCTATAAATACAAGGATTAGAAGTTGAGGCGCAAAGTCAGTAGCGGTTTGTAATAGAAAGTCCATGATGAGATTAGTTTACCTCAAAGATACTAAAAAGCACAACTCGAAGGCAATGGTTGCTGAGAAGCCAGTTCAGAAGCAAAATCACTTCCGGTAGTAAATGGTGCAAACCCGTTAGCAACAGAACCCTTAAAAGTTTTTACTCCATACCCTGAAGTATTCATGTGGGCACGAATAATCACCACCTCATCTTTGGCGATATCAATTGTACCTCCCGAACGAACAAAAGGCTGCTCATTAACATGGCTATGCCCTAAAATCCTTCTGAAAATCAGATGGCCGTCTTCGGTAACAACTTCCCACCAATTGGCATACTGATTGCAGCCCTTATCCGGACTTTGAATACCTACACTAAAACGATAGGCATTTTCATTTCCCGATGTAGTCACAGAAACAACAGCCGCTTTTTCACCTGTTTGGTTTGGAGGTTGGCTAGTACCCGCTTCGCTACTCGACCCGCAAGAAATGAGAATTGAAAATAGTAAAAGGGCAAAATTGTTATTAAAAATAGAAGTAGTTGTCATGGTTTTTTACAATTTATTTGAATAAGTAAAGTATTAGTTGCCTACTATCGATAATTCTTACATAAAAAAAACGTTATGCTAAAAAGCACTGTTTCTAGGGATGTAAATATCACAAAATATAATGAATTTTGCTAAGAAATGAAAGTATATACTTGTAGCTTCAGATACTTCAAATTTATAAGTGTATAAACTTAAATTTTTAGTACTTTCATTCTATCAAATTTTAATATCCAAATAGGGTTTTTATCCAATAAACATATAATGACAAATGAACTATTGTAAGCAACTTTTCGTACTACTATTCCTTTTCGTAATATCCTGTAAAAAAGAAAATCCACAACAAGAAACCAATAACCTTTTTAAGTTTAAAGAATATATTTATTATACCACTTCGGGGGTAGTCTCGGTTACCGAACCCATACAGATAGGCTTGGGAAAAGACGTAGAAAAATGGGCTACAGAAACTACTATTTCCGACAAAATAATAACCATATCCCCTTCGGTAAAAGGAAAGTTACAAGCCACAAACTCAAGGACACTGGTTTTAAAGCCCGAAGAAAATTTAAATCCCAATACAGAATACAGTGTAACGGTTCATTTGTCTAAAATTTATCCCAACGTTCCTTCTGAGTTTAAAAATTATACCTTTAAGTTTAAGACCATAGAACCTAACTTTACCGTAAATACCGGTAACTTACAATCGTATAGTAAAGAATGGCAATATTTAGAAGGAATAGTGAGGTCAGCCGATATTTTATCACTCAACAAAGCCATACAATTAATCTCAGCCACACAAAATGGCAAAAAATTGGCTGTTAAATGGCAAGAAACAACTTCTCCATCTACCTACCACGAATTTAAAATCGACAGTATCCATCGGTTTAAAGACGATTCTGAAATCGAAATAAAATGGTCTGGT
>DRQI01000322.1 GCA_011330545.1 Flavobacteriia bacterium | reverse complement strand
CCCGTAAATAATTCTTCGAGTAAAAAAGCATGGGATGGTTATACTTCTTGGTATAAAATTACAAAAGACAAACCTAATACCGGCGACCCTACGGGTTTTATTGAAAAAAGGCATAATGGCAAGGAGGCCTATCGTGAGATTTATATCAACGATATAGGCGCTGCCATAAACCAAGGCCATGCCCCTTATAAATATCCCGAAGGAACCATAGTGGTTAAAGAGAGCTATAAAAATAGAGAAGCTTGGTTAAAGAAAGGAAATAAGATTTTGACAATTATGATAAAACAAGCCGAAGGTACTTCACCTGAAACCGGTGATTGGGGTTTTATCATGTGAGCCAACTGAAAATTAAGTACCGGAACCTCTAAATGGGCAAAATTTTGTGGCGGATGTCATGTATACGCAGCGGCAAAAGACCATGTTTTCATGAATAGCGACTTTATCAAATCACTCCAATAAAAATTATAATATTAAATTGTCCTAAATAAAATAGATGATGGTGTTTACATAATTTAAAGCCCGATTTTTTCGGGCTTTTTTATGGGTGGGCATTAACCCAAACCTCACCGTCAGCAAAATACTCTTTTTTCCAGATAGGAACTGTTTCCTTTAAGGTATCAATAGCAAATTGGCAAGCGGCAAAAGCGGCTTTTCTATGAGGTGAAGAAACCGCAATAATCACAGGAATATCTCCAATGTGCAATTTTCCTTCAGCATGATGAATGGCAATTTTTAAAATGTGAAAATCTGTCAAGGCCCTATCAGCAATTTTTTGCATTTCCTTTATTGCCATAGATTGATACGTAGAAAAATCTAGCAACGTAACCGCTTTATCTTGTGTTTGATTGCGAACAGTACCTACAAACAACGCAATACCACCACAAGAAACATCTTGAACAAAATCATAACATTCTTGAATGTTTAGTTTTTTAGAAGTAATTTTTATAGAGGTGTTTTTTTGCATTTTTATAAAGATACGATCCTAAAATTTAACCCTATCGGCATTTTGTTATAAACGCCGGAAGAAATTACTGAAATTACCCGCCACTTACGGGGGGAATCAAAGCCACAACGTCATTGGTATTTAAAATATAATTGGCCGTTACATATTCTTCATTTACAGCAATAGAAAAAGTACTAAAATTATTTAGTTCTTTATATTTCTGTAGCAAATGAGTTTTCAAACCATCAACAGTTATAGATTCTGTTACTTGTAATTCTTTAGAAGTATCTCCAATGATATCTTTAAGAATTCCGAAAAATAATAGTGTAATTTTCATAGTTCAAAACGGCATAAATAATTCTGTGTAAATGTATGCAAAATCAATGAAAAAAGGCCAAGTTAGTTTTACTGAAGTACAAATTGGAAAAATACTATTTTTAAGAAAATATTTTTTATTTCATTGTAAATCTGTGAGCGAAAAGTTTTTTAAGTAACAAAAGTTACAAGACAGGCTGGTTTTTTGTTTAATTTTGGAATCTTGGCTAGCAATACAAAACAACCAAAATAAAATATACCAAAGCAAATGAAGTACGGCTTTATTATTGACAATCGAAAATGTATTGGTTGTCATGCCTGTACAACTGCCTGTAAATCAGAACATGATGTAGCAGTTGGGGTAAACAGAACTTACGTTAAACAAATTGAAAAAGGGGAGTTTCCTGACACGCGTAGAATTTTTTCGGTAATGCGTTGCAATCATTGTACAGATGCACCCTGTGTAGAAATTTGTCCGGTAGAAGCATTGTATACACGAGAAGACGGCATTGTAGATTTTGATAATAATCGATGTATCGGTTGTAAATCATGTATGCAAGCCTGTCCTTATGACGCCTTGTACATTGACCCAAAAACCAATACTGCAGCAAAATGTAACTATTGTGCACATAGAGTTGACGTAGGTAGAGAGCCCGCCTGTGTTACGGTATGCCCTGAACATGCTATTATAGCCGGAGACATGGAAAATCCTCATACTGAGATTTCTGAACTCTTAGCACGGCAAGCCGTGAAAGTTCGTAAACCCGAAAAAGGTACCAATCCGAACCTTTTCTATATTGACGGAGATGATGCTTCACTAAATCCCGAAGCTACCGATAAATCAGGGCCCGGACTTTGGAATTCTCAAGCGCGCGGTGTAGGCCATTATGCTAAAGCTGCAGAAAAAATGATGCATACCAATGAAGATGTAGATTTGTTGCAACTGTCAATTGATAATGACATTCAAGCAGCCTATCAAAAATCAGAATCAAAAAATCCAAATTATATAGATGTCCTTAGCGGAAAAGCGCGCAGAGTGTACGATACGCCTGATAAAGGTATCCTTTGGGGATGGGAAGTTTCTGCTTATATAATGACTAAAGCCATTGCCGCCGGCGCATTTCTAATTCCGTTTTTAGCCATTCTGCTAGGGTATGAAGTATCACCAACTACAAAATTATGGTCAGTAGGTATTTCGTTAGTGTTCTTATCTTTAACAGGATTGTTTTTGGTAATGGATTTAGACAGGCCTGATAGGTTTCTAAACGTATTGCTACGGCCACAATGGAACTCATGGTTGGTAAAAGGAGGATATACCATTACTATATTTGGCCTGTTGGCAACTATTTGGGGGGCGATGGCTTATTTTGAAATCAACACAGGCGAAACCCTATTATTGTGGGTTACCGCTTTCTTTGCTGTTATGCTAGCCATTTACACCGCATTTTTATTCGCCCAAGCAAAAGGAAGAGATTTTTGGCAAAGCCCAAGTTTAGCTTTACACATGTTGGTACATAGTGTAATGGCAGGAGCGGCAATATTTATGTTGGCCTCATTTTTTATAGGAGAAATTCGAATTCCTATCTTGGCAACAACTTTAATTGTGGCATTGGTAGTAAATCTGTTTACAATAATAACTGAAATAACGATGACACATCCCTCAACTGCCGCACATACAGTAGTAGAAATGATTACAAAAGGCCGCTACAAAAATTTATTTTGGTTTGTTGTAGTATTATTAGGAAATGTGTTGCCACTATTATTTATTATTGGTTTAAAAACCGGGGTATTGCCCGAAATGACCGGAGTACCGGAAAGTTTAATTTTAGGCTCAGCAGTACTAATTCTTGTCGGAATATACGCCACAGAAAAAATATGGGTAGAAGCACCGCAGAGAATTCCATTGGCATAAAGTGTTTATAGTTGAACCGTCATTCCTGTGAAAGCAGGAATCCAGAAAATACACAAATTGAGAATTAATTTGTTATTTGTTTCAATAGACAAGATAAAAGAGTTGACATTAAGTTAAAAATGATAAAATTTCTGCTTTCGCAGGAATGACAAATAAAAATAAAAACTATGGGTTACAAAAAACCATCTTTCATAGAAAACATAGCAGAAAAAATAGGAATCATCCCCAATCTGCATAAAGAAAAATATCAAGAGTTTGAAGAAGATATGCGTCATTTTACCGATGAAGAAGTGGCGCAATTATATGAAAATTTTCCGCCACCCGAAAAATGGGATAATTGGGTAGAATACGACCCAACCGTTTGGCCAAAAAAGAAAAAAACAACCTATCAAATTGTACCCACAACTTGTTTTAACTGCGAGAGTGCTTGCGGATTAACAGCCTTTATCGACAAAGAAACACAACAAGTAAAAAAGTTTGAAGGCAATCCGTATCATCCCGGCAGTAGGGGGCGTAACTGTGCCAAAGGCCCGGCAACTATCAATCAGGTTACTGACCCTGACAGGATATTATTCCCATTAAAAAGAAAAGGAAAACGCGGTGAAGGCGAATGGGAACGCGTAACTTGGGATGAAGCCTTAGATACCATAGCCACAAGAATCCGCAAGGCAATTCAAGAAGGCCGCCATAACGAAATTGCCTATCATGTCGGGCGCCCAGGCCATGAAAAATTTATGAATTGGATTTTACAAGGGTGGGGAATTGACGGCCATAACTCACATACAAACATCTGTTCGTCAGGAGCTCGTTTCGGTTATAATATCTGGTATGGCTATGACAGGCCTTCGCCAGACCATACCAATGCGAAATTTATTTTACTGGTTTCTGCACATTTAGAGTCAGGACATTATTTTAATCCGCATGCCCAGCGTATTATCGAAGGAAAAATGAAAGGTGCCAAATTAGCGACCATGGATCCTCGGTTGTCAAATACCGCATCCATGTCAGATTATTGGCTACCCACCTATCCCGGAACGGAAGCTGCCGTACTATTAGCCATGGCAGTAATCATCCTTCAAGAAGGATTGTATAATAGAGAATACCTCGAAAATTGGACCAACTGGCAAGCATACCTCAAAGCATT
>DRQI01000321.1 GCA_011330545.1 Flavobacteriia bacterium | reverse complement strand
TTTTTTATATTAAAAATGAATTTATTGCGCCGACAACCGGTAGTCAATAAAGACACCTATTTTGTAAAAACAAATTGCAAGTTACAATAAAAATGTAGCTTTATAAAATGTATATCACGCCAAATCCGGGCTAGAAATAAAGCCCGTTCTCTTGAATTTTTTTGAGTGCATTATTTTCATGTTTTACAATGTTAATCCGTTCTTCTTTTGACATCTTACTTTTCACACAGCAGTACTCAATATTACATTCTTTTACTATTTTATCAAAAATTAATTGAACTCTTTTTAAATGAAAATCAGAAGTAATGATTACCAACTTCTCATATAAAATAGCCGCTAAAATTTCTTTAATTTTAACTGCATCTTCAACGGTATTATTCGATAGTGCAAAAGGTAAAAAAGCTGCATTTTCAACCCCTTTTTTTATCAAATATTCTTTGGCATAAAAAGCATGAGGTTGTTCTGAGGTATTAAAATGATTTCCCCAACCTCCGGTACATAAAATTAAATCTTCTTTATCAAATAATTCAACGCAAGCATTCAACCTTTCTTTGGCAGTAGTACCTAATTCTCCACTTGGTGAATTAGTAGCTCCCAAAACCACTATAACTTTTGTACTCATTTTCTATGGAAACTAATAGGTATCTTTCATCCAATTATACGGTTTTCGTTTTATCCATAAACCTCTTGTAAAATCAGGAAAATCTTGAGGTTCGCCGTTATTTTCAATAGACAATTCAGAAAGTGGAGTTACAGCACTCCAAGCCGCGGCATCATAGGCGTCTAAGGGTGGTTCAATATTTCGTTTTGCCGACTCTACAAAAGCGTTTAATACAAAAAAGTCCATTCCCCCATGGCCGGCACCTTCGGCATGTTTTCCATATTTTTTCCATAACGGATGGTCGTATTTTTGTAACCATTCGGTAGCATCATCCCAATGATGTGGTTTTGATACGCCTTCTATATAAATTCGATTGCCGTCAACTTCCCAAAGTCCGTTTGCCCCTTGTACCCGAAATCCTAATGAATAAGGCCTGGGCAAATTGGTATCATGGGTAAGGATAATTGTTTCTCCATTGGCTGTTTCTATGGTAGAAGTAACAATATCTCCCAATTTGAATTTTAGTTTTGCATTGGGGTGGTCTTTACCTCCATGTTTTACAATATAATTATGCAGTCCGGTACTTTTAGTTGCATTTGAAGAGAGTGACGTAAACCTATTTCCTCTATTGATATTGTCCATTACAGCTAATGGGCCTAAACCATGGGTAGGATATACATCTGCATTTCTTAATAACGAATGTTGCGTACGCCAAGCGGCTTCTGACAACCCTTTTGCCCCAAACTCCACACCTACTCCATAAGGTGTTTTGCCATCGTTAAATTTTACGCCTCTTAAATCGTGCTGATATCCTCCTCTAAAATGTACCAATTCGCCAAAAACGTTTTGTTTTACCATATTGAGTACTGCCATAACATCTCTTCTGTAATTTACATTTTCTAAAATCATCAAATGGGTACCGGTTTGCTCATGGGTATTGACCAAATCCCAACATTCTTCCATAGTATTTGCCGCAGATACTTCAACACCTGTATATTTTCCTGCCAACATAGCATCTTTTGCCATGCGTGTATGCCACAGCCAAGGGGTAGATATAATTACGGCATCGACTTCTTTCAGTTCTAATAAATTTCTGTAATCGTAATCGTTTTTACCATAAATTTTAGGCTTAGGCTGTCCTTTTTTATCAATATGGTTCAATGCAATTTTTATACGCCTGTCGTCAATATCGCAAATAGCGGTAATAGTTACATCATCTCTATTTAATACATTTAGTAAATGATTGGTACCTCTCAGGCCAACGCCTATAAATGCGAGGTTCAATTTTTTTTCGAGTGGCGATGCCAATCCGAATGTGAACTTTGGCAGTACAGAAATTCCGGCACCGGCAATGGCTGTTTTTTTGATAAAATTTCTCCTAGACTCTTGATGATTCATATTTATAGTATTAAAAGTTTTACAATCGGTTTATCTGTTTAAAAATGATACCTTCTAAAGGCTTCCATCGCAGCATAATCTGCCAAGCCTAAGGTATTATATTTTTGGGCGGTATTTCTATTGCGCTCTTCGGCACGCATCCAAAATTCTCTAGCATCTTCTCCTTGAAACATCACCCCGTCTTTTTGTGATTGATGGTAAAAAATAGCATGTCGTTTTTTTAATACTTGGTCCGGACTCATAGGAACGGCCATTTCTATTTCATGGATATCCCATTCATGCCACGCCCCTCTATACAGCCACACCCAACAATCTTTCATATAGGATTTGCCTTTCAATTGTTTGAGGGCTTCAAAGAGTGCATCTAAACAAGTTTTGTGTGTTCCGTGCGGGTCTTCTAAATCGCCAGCCGCATATATTTGATGTGGTTTTATTTGTTTTATAATATTGCACATTATAGAGATATCGACTTCAGAAAGTTTTTTCTTTTTAATGGTTCCTGTCTCGTAGAACGGCAAATCTAAAAAATGTACATTTTCATCTTGTAACCCTACATACCGGGTAGCAGCATACGATTCACTACGCCTAATCAGTCCCTTTAACGCCCTCACTTCCGGGGTGTCGATTGTATTTTCTTTTTTTGCTAAAAGGCACTCTATAATTTGTTGTGTGTTTTTTGTTGTTGGATTGATTGCCTTGGCTATTTCGGCAAATTTTAAGGCTTCTTGGTCTGATACGGCAATGTTTCCGGAAGTTTGATACACTACATGAACTTCATGCAATTGTTCTACTAACCTGTCAAAGGTACCTCCCATAGAAATGACATCGTCGTCGGGATGCGGACTAAAAATAAGTACTCTTTTTTTTGCAGGCTTTGCGCGTTCCGGCCTCTTGGTATCATCAGCATCGGGTTTTCCTCCGGGCCAACCGGTAATAGTGTGCTGTAATTTGTTAAACATTTCGATATTCAAATCGTATGCAGGCCCTTGTTGTGCCAATAAACTTGACATTCCGTTGTCATTATAGTCTTTATCGGTTAGGCTTAAAATTGTTTTGCCTGTTTGCCGGCACAACCAAATTATGGCTTTACTTTTTAGAGTACTTGTCCAATTGCAAGACTGCACCAACCAAGGTGTTTTTTTTCTTGTCAATTCGCTAGCCGCTTCAGTATCTATCACAAAAGTAGTATTCACATGTTTTTGTAAATAAGAGGCCGGTACTTGTGAAGATATTTCTCCTTCAATAGCGGCTTTTAAAATAGTGGCTTTGTTTTGCCCCCAAGCCAACAACACAATTCTCTTAGCGCTCCTTACGGTACCTATTCCCATAGTAATTGCCTTTTTAGGTACGTTGTCAATTCCTAAAAACGAGGGAGCCGCATCGATTCTTGTTAAATGATCTAGGGTAATATTTCTAGTGCCTGAATTAAAATGTGAGCCGGGTTCATTGAAACCGATGTGGCCTGTCCTGCCAATTCCCAACAGTTGAAAATCAAGCCCTCCCAATTCTTTTATTTTTAAATCATAATCTATACAATATTGATGTAATTCTTCTTTTGAAACAGTACCACTGGGAATATTTATATTTTCTAAAGGAATGTCTATATGATTGAATAAATGCTGATACATAAAATAATGATAGCTCTGCATATTATTTTTATCCATAGGATAATATTCGTCGAGATTAAAAGTAATGACGTTATAAAATGAAAGGTTCTCTTCTTGATGCATCCGAACCAATTCGTCATATACTTTAATGGGCGATGACCCGGTAGCCAAACCCAGTATGCATAGTTCTTTTTTTTCTTGTTTTTGTTTGATTAAACCGGCAATTTCTCGGGCAACTCTTATCGAGGCTATCTCAGCATTTTTAAAAACAATATTATGGATTTTTTCAAACCTTGTTTCTTCAAATTTTCCTGCAGGCTTATAGCTGATATCGTATGTGTTATTTTCTACTTGCATATCTATCATTGACGTATCTCTAAAATTTTTGTCATTTAGTTGTAAATTGGTATTGTATCAAATTTTTCAGAAAAACTTTGTAGGAGTTTGAATTGATTTTTGGCACGGTCAAAATTGTGCTCGCCATAGGCTGTTTTATAATAAATATCGCCGTTTAAATAATCGGTTAAAAAGCGCAATGCCATAATGAATATCATTGTTTTTGCCCCTAACGAAAGGTATTTCAGCTCTAATGGGGTTAGGGCGCCGTTCATTTTTTCTAAAAAGCCTTTTAAATAAGCATTGTAATACTCTATATTAAAATTTACCAAGTCTAAATTTCTCTCGTCTTCGGTGGCTGTATTGCAAATGGTTCTAATGGCATCTCCAAAATCATAATGGATGATTCCGGGCATTACGGTATCGGTGTCAATTACACAAAGCCCTTTATCATTAAAATTGAATAGGGCGTTTGATATTTTAGTATCGTTATGGGTTACCCTCAATCGAATTTTTCCGGTTTCTTTTAAGCGCTGAAGAATGTGCATTTCTTCTTTTAATTCTTTTACTTTTTTTATATAGTCGTTGGCATTTTCAAGGCGCTCTTTAGAGGCTGTTTTCACGGCTTCTTCAAATTGCGCATAGCGAAATGACATATCGTGAAATTTCGGAATTACTTCTTCTAATTGGGTGGCATCAAAATCGGCGGTCAGTTGTAAAAATTCGCCAAATAACTTTCCTCCTTCATAGGCGACTTTCTCGTTATCAACCACTTCAAAAGTTTTACTATGGTCTATATAGAGCATCATATTCCAATAATTACCCTCTTTGTCTATATGGTACATAGTTCCGTTTTTTGTACTTATAAAGGTTACTACACGGCGTTTTACTTCTTCTTCGGGTAAGTGTGCTAATTTTTTTTGGAGGTAGCGGCTTATTTTTACTTTATTGGCAATCAGGATTGGAACGTCTTTAAAGACTTCATGGTTGATACGCTGCAAAATGTAATAAGGCTTACTTTTTGTTTTTATGAGATATGTATCATTTATATGGCCTGATGCCAATTCTTCATAAGATATGAATGTGGCTGAGTGACTAAATTGATTAAATATATATGCAAGCTGGGCTACCGTCATATTACCAAAGTTTTGATGGGTATTTTTTCTGTTTTTTTAATCGTGTAATTTCTTGTTGTACCTTTTCTTTATCTTCTTTATATGTAACACCAAACCATTTGGCAGTTGATTGAAGTACTTTTACAGTGGCACTATTCGACCTTAAAATTTCATCAACGATAAGCGGAATAAAAAATTCGGCAGTAAGATTGTCTTTATTTTTTTCGAGAAATTCTTTAAAAAGGCCTTCGGCAAATTCAAAACATTTGGGCGTAAAGCCCCAAAAATTCATTGATACAACGGTATTTTCATCTATGGGGATAAAATTGTCACCTTCGTTTTTACGCATCAAGTGCCCGTTAATTTTTTCAATGTGAGTGCGCTCGGTAATACTAGTTAAATAACCCTCACTGTTTACTTGACATTCGCCACGCGAAACAAAGCCATATTCTGAAATGGTATTTTTTAACAAATAAGCCATCATGCTAAAATCATAGGATGCTTTATCGGTTTGCAGTAAAGTAGCCGCCATTACCTCAAATGCTTCTTTGCCATAAAAATCATCGGCATTGATAATGGCAAAATTTTCTTTTACCATATCTTTTAGCATGAGTAAAGCATGCCCCGTACCCCAAGGTTTTTTTCTATTGGGATTCTGATATTTTTCAGGAACGTATTCAACTTCTTGAAAGGCATAATCAACGGCAATTTTACCGGCGAGCTTTTTTGTGAATGCTTCTTCAAATTCTCTTTCTATGTTTTTTCGAATGATAAATATAATTTTGCCGAACCCGGCTTCTATGGCATCGTAAATTGAAAAATCTATGATGGTATCGCCTTCAGGAGAAAAAGTGTCAAGTTGCTTTAACCCTCCATAACGGCTACCGATACCTGCAGCTAAAATAACAAGCGTTGGCTTTTCTTTATTCATTGATTACAATTTCTTTCTAATGCTTCCAAACGGGCATATTTTTTACTGACAACCATTAATATTTTATAACATGCTATAAATCAAATAAATATAATATTCATATAGCTATAGATATGTTACGAAAATATGTATAATTTTTGGATAAGCAAAGAAAAATTAAAGAAAATGTGCACGAGCACATGTGCTTTCATATTCTTTGAACATTCATTTTTTGATTGAAGCCTATCCGGCCTTATACCAAATAAATTAGAATTAGCTTTGGTATAACGCCCGATAGGCGTATTTTTTTATCTTAAATTGATAATTTTAAATTGCTGATTCTCGCCACTACTCTTTCGCAAGGTAATAAAATACAACCCGTCGGGCCAACGCTGTGTGTCAATAATTTCAAGGTCTTTTACCGTATATTTTTTAAGTAACAATCTGCCTGTACTACTATAAATTGTCAGTTGTTCAAATCCTAATTCTTTTGCCAATTCGATTTTTAATTGTTCGCCTTGGTGTACAGGATTGGGATAGACATGCACTTCTGATTTTGCTATTTCTATTTGTGGAGTGCTTTCTTCAGCTTCTTTACTGCTTGAATTGGTACCGGTAACTTGTGTAGGGATTCCGAGTATCGCCCCCGTTCCTTCAAAAACGGCAAAACCAACCTCTTCATTGGTATGAACCACTTCATAGTCTGCCGATCTTTCTTCTTCTACTTTTACAGAAATTTCGTCTGAAAATAAGTCTTTATAACGCAATACACAGGTGTCTTCGCCATAAGATGTTTGCATATTGGCAAACACTATGGGGTCTATGTAAGTATTGTTAAAATATATTTCATAAAATATATGGTCATATTCTCTTTCGGTACCATCAATTTCATAAGCTCTTCCGGCATTTCCTTCGCCTTGCGAAAAAGCCAGCCAAGCTACTGTTTCAAGGGCATGTCCTTGTCCGCAATTGCCTTCTTCTGAATGTACTTTTAGTTGAAAATTTTGAGTATCTATGGCCTTAATTCTGGTAGTTACGGCTTCATCGTCATTATAAGTTACCGTTTGCGAAAATAGCAGTGGTGTAGCTGCAAAGGTACTTTTAAAGGTAATATCCGACCATTGATCGGCAACATTAGAGGTGCCGGCTTCGAGTAACACATTGCCATCTAATTTATAATTCCCTGCTTCAACGACTATATAGTAAAATGTTTCTTGGCCGTGTTGCTCATCCAAATAATCCCATTCGTCAATTTGATACTGAAAACTTGTAGCTGTAACATTTTTTACCCTGATGGCTGCCGGGTCATTATCTTCATAACTCAAGGGGCTAAAAATTACTACAGGGTTGGTATAGGTTTCTGTAAGATTTATTGTTTTCCATTCGTATTCATTTGCTTGTGAGGCCATAATTTCGCCTATTTCCCCAATAATTTGAGCTGTTGGCGCTATGGTATAATCTAATAGTGCTGTTTCGGGTATTTT
>DRQI01000320.1 GCA_011330545.1 Flavobacteriia bacterium | reverse complement strand
TTCCGATCTACTTATTTTTGTAAAATTAAATTTAGCCGTTACTTTAATGGTTTTTGCCAGATTGGTAGAAGGCTTTCCTTCTTTAAAGGCAATTCCGTAATCTGCCAATACTATAGGAAACTCGGTAGTACCCGTAACAGTACCGTCTTTGACAACAATATTAAATTTTTCTGATATTTCTTTGGTAACTCCGCGAATGGTTAAAAAACCCGTTACATCGGCGACATAAGTACCGTCTTTATCGAAATCAATACTGGTAATATTGGTAATAGTACCTTTGAATTTACTTTTAGGGAACGCTTTGGTATGTAAGAATTTTTCTGTGTTAAAATGCTTTTGCATCAAGGCTTTCTCAAATTCGAAACTCTGCATGGGTATCGAAAAAACAATACTGCCTTTATCGGGTTTAATAACGCCTATGGCTTTATAATTATTGGCTTCAATATCCTCTGCCGGCGTACTTGAGAAAAATTTTATATGGCTGCTAGTAGTTGATAATTTGGTTTGACTAAATGCCGAAATTGAAATAAAGGCAAATAATAATACAACTAGGTTTTTCATAAAATTCATATTTTTTTTGTTACCCTAATTTCGTCGCTAATAAAAATTAGTCTTACAAATCATTTTATACAGGATACTGTTTACAGTACTTATTATAGCTTATGGATGTTTGTTTTACAATTTTTATAAAACCTTATAACTTATTGATTAGCAGTAGTATTTTAAAATTTTAAGAAGTCGTTTCCGGTGATGGGAATCCTATTTAAAAAATTATTTTAAATCGAACATATAACTCAACCTCAAATTAAAAAAGGAAGAATTATCGAGGTTTCTTTCAAATTCTAAGGCATTGGGAAAATTAAAATTATAACCCGCTTCTACTTGAAAATTATCGATATCTAGGGTAACGGGCAATTGTAATTGAATATTGCGAAGGTCGTATTTTTCAAACGAGGTGACAATTCTGTCAATAATAGGAATGGTAATACCCAAATCGTCAATTCTTGAAGTGTCAATATTTTCACTGCCGAATTGAAAAGTCAACAGTGGGTTAAATGTAATTTTTGAATTGTGTTTCAGTTTAAAAAGAGGTATTTCTCCATACACGTCGAAACTGTTTTGAAACCCTTGTTTTCCTCCGAAGAAATAGGCAGCATCGGCAGCTATTCCAAAAGAATTGTCTTTGGTTTCTGCACTGATGCTTACGTCAAAACTATTTTCAAAATCGCTGGAGCCCGTATCAGAAAAAATATACCTGTTATAGCTGAGTTCGTAGCTGAAATTTTTATGTTTACCAAAATAGTTTCCATAACCTCCGGTAAGGGTTGTCAAATCCCATTTGGGGTCGAGTTCACTGTAAAAAGCACCTGAAATACCAACAAAAATCCCGTTGGAATGCTCATAAAATACCTGTGTTGTCAAACTGTATTGGCTGAGCCCTAAGTCGCGTCCTAAAAAATAAGTCTTATCGGTAAATCCCACCGAAGTATACAATACTTGATATTTGTTGAGTTGCTGGATATATTCTAATAGGTCTTCACTATCAGAAAACATTAATTCTTCAATAATGCTATCGATTTCTTTGTCTGTTTCTTGATTTTTTTGTGCCAAAACAGCAATGCTAAAAAACAGCACAATCAGGGTAAATATTTTACTTTTCAAATGTGTATATTTTATTGTAAGTTATTTTAATTGTCAGTATTAAGGTTATCTCTTATCAATCTACGCAATCTTCTCAGCAATCTTTTTCTGTCGTGGATTGCCCTATCGTTTGCAAACCTTCGTAGCCTTATCATTTGTTTTTTTGTCAGGCTCCGTTTAAACTTTATTTGCCGGTCGCGAAGTCGGTTTTTATTTACTGCGAGCAATGCCCGTTGTTTCTTAGAGAGCGATTTTCTAAGCAACTTAGATTTATCGCTTCGGGGTATTGATTTATCCAATAAAATTTTTCTTTGTTCAGCAGTAAGGCTATTTTTAAACTCTTTTTTTGATTTATCAATAAATAATTGTTGTTCTGCCAGCATTTCTTGCTGCTCTTTGGTTAACTGTTTAAGGACTTTGTCAGTTTTAGTTGTTTGCTGAGCAATCAATGGCGCTGTATAGTATATTGATAATAGTAGTAATAATATGTGCCAATGTTTTTTTAGTATCATCTAACTGAAATTATATTGATTTAACGGTATGACTATAAAAAAGGATAAAGGTTTAATATTGTTACTAAATTAACTTAAAAAAATGAGAACTTATATTTGTAATTTAAAAATATATAGTATTTTTGAAAAAAATTAAGTAACCGGCATTATGGAATTTCAACAATTTATTGGATTTATTATTTTCTTAACTGTTTTTACAATGGGGTTTTGGATGTTACTCTTTTTACTGAGCTTTGTAGTTCCGTACTGGTTGTTTGGTTATTTTAAGGAAGAAGCGAAATTAAGAAGAGAAGCGAAAAAAAAGAATAAATAATATATGTATAAAGGTTGGCAGTTGCCAACCTTTTTTTATGCATTTTTCCTAAAATTTTTCATCTTGCCGGTCTTCCAATACATCTTTGTTCATATCTCTACTGCGGTCTTTTGAACTTCTTCGTTTCTGTTTGAAATTATAGGTAAATGACAGGTTGAACTGTTGGTCGTATCGTACTCTTCTAAATGTTTGGATATTTGCTTCAGAAGATTGAGTAGAAAACCATTTAGAGTTAAATACATCAATAACCTTAAATGTTAAGGTTCCTTTCTTTTGAAAGAGGCTTTTGCTAAGGGCTACATTTACAAAATTTATAGTACGGAGTTTTGTCAAGTTATTTTTTATAGGTGATTGATAAAAATAATCAGCTTTTAAGCGCAAGCCGTTATTTAGAGAAATCAATGCATAGGCACTTGTATACACCACCCAACTGTTAAAATCGTATTGATTGTTAAGGGTATTAGAAATATCTAAATTATAAGGGCTGATATATGTACCCAACCGCAATGCTTTTGTAGGCTTATAAGTCAAATCGATATCTACACCAATAACATTTTTATCACCACTATTGATGGGAATGCGCCTAAAGGTTTCTAATCCTTCAGCATTGAGGCCTGCATTCTGAATAACAGTTAAAAATTGATTATTGGCAAAATTGAGGTACACAGATGAGATGACAGTTAGTTTGTCAAAATTTTTATCATAAGCCAATTCAAAGTAATTGGTATAATACGGATTCAAATCAGGATTGCCAACCGATTGAAAACGCTCATCATTCAAGGAAATAAAAGGGTTTATTTGGGGTATTTTAGGCCTATTAATAGACCTGCTGTAATTTATTGACAGATAAGCACCGCCATTAAATTCATAACCTAAGGTAGCCGATGGGAATAAATCGGTATATTTCTTAGTAATAGTATTATTTGATGAATTTTCTCCGATAGAAACGTCAGAAATTTCAGTCCGTAAACCGGCAGAATAAGATAAATTGCCTTTAGAAGCACTAAAAAGCCCGTAAAAAGCATGAACCTTTTCATCATATTGAACAATATCATTAAAACCGCCAATTGAGATAAAATTCGAAGTAATTTCATCAAATTGGCTGACGTCAAAAGTATTGTCGTAGAAACGTAAGGTACCTTTATAACCCAGTTCTATTTTTTTATTTTTATCAATAGGAAGCTCATAATCAAGTTGAAACAAAAAGTTATCGAGATTTTGGTCTTTGATTACTTTTTGATCGATAACACCTGTTGTAGGGACGCTTATATTTTCTACAATGGAAGCATCATTTTCAGAAACCGTGTTGTCATATTTAAAATCAAATGAAAGTTGATGCCCTTTTTTATCAAATTTAGTGGTATAGTTTAAAAACAGTTCTATTTTAGTAATGTCATCAAAGTCGCCTACCTTTCGTATTGCAGACCTTTCAAGGGTATTGCCAGCGTCAAAATTATCCAATCCCAAAGACGAAAAATAATTTTTATTGTTTGAATTAAATAAGAATGAAGTGGTTAATGTATTTTTGCTATTGATATAAAAATCACTACCCAAACTTGCTAAAAAGCTATTCCGTTGGTTTTCATCTTTTCGGGTTTCTTTAAAAAAACCGGTGGTATTATTGGCGATATCAAAAAAAGTTTGGTCAATAGTCGTTCTCTGTATTCGTTCTCTGTTATT
The DNA here is from genome assembly GCA_011330545.1 of Flavobacteriia bacterium. GTDB lineage: Bacteria > Bacteroidota > Bacteroidia > Flavobacteriales > Flavobacteriaceae > Aureibaculum. The sequence goes on along the minus strand of DRQI01000320.1, from coordinate 1,449 downwards.
AAAACTTAAGGTTGAATAAATAGTAATCTTATTAGTTTTTTTATTTAAAAAAGTAGAACCGCCATTATTGTCAGGAGAACCTAAGTGCGCTTCAAAAGAACCGCTAAAACCATTATCTTTTTTCTTTTTTGTGATGATATTTATAATTCCGCCCCCACCTTCAGCACTGTATTTGGCAGAGCGTGTAATAATTTCTACTTTATCAATTGTATTAGACGGTATAGAACTCAAAATATCAGTACCTCGGTCTAAGCCAAATACAGGTTTGCCGTTAATCAAAACTGTTGCGCTGGCACCCCGAACAATAACAGTACCGTCATCATCAACCCTTACCGAAGGTGTATTATTCAATACGTCAATAGCATTACCGCCCTTATTGGCAATGTCTTTAGAAGCGTTGTATATTTTTCTATCAATTTTAAACTCTACCAAATCTTTTTGGGCTACTATTTCTATTTCATTCAGTTTTTCGGCATTAAAAGGTAATAGAATAGTGCCTAAGTCTGTATCTTCTAAAAGCTCTTTAGCTACAAATTGTTGTGAGATATACGATAGAAACTCAACTTTAATGGTATATACGCCCGAAGAAATGGCCATTTTAAAATTACCATTTTTATCAGAAGTAGTTCCAACAGTTTTTTGTTGATTTTTAAATGAAATGGTGGCGAGTTCAATGGGTTGTTGCGTTAAAGAATCTACTACTTTTCCAGTGATGAAAATGGCATCAGGAGGAATTTGTTGACTATGTAAAAAAAGCCAACACATAAGACAGCCAATAGATAAAATAACCTTTTTCAATTGCATAAAAATTATGGGTGACAAAGCTAGGTGTTTTGATGCAATAAAAAAATAGTGGTTTCTAGGGATTTTTTTAGTTCCCTAAAAACCACTAACTAACATAATAATAAGTCATTATTATGTCAAAGAATTTTTTCGATATTTTCAGGAGGCCTTCCTAAGACCGCTTGATTGTCTTTGATAACAATAGGCCGTTCAATTAATTTCGGGTGTTCGCACATCGCCTCAATAATGGCATCATCCGTTAATTCTTTATTCCTATAATTTTCTTTCCAAATGGCTTCGTTCTTACGAACCAATTGTATAGGGGTTAACCCTAACATTTTAAGAACTTTTTTGAGTTCTTTTTTTGAAGGTGGATGATGTAAGTAATCTACGACTTCAAATTCATGCCCTGAGTTTTTTAATATTTCTAAACCTTGCCTGCTTTTACTACAGCGCGGATTGTGATATATTTTCATTTGTTTATGATTTTTAAACGAGTTCAGTTAATATCTTTAGATTCAAAAAAATCAAAAGAGTTACAAGATTATTGCGAAACTATAAAAAATTAATAGAATACTATAATTATCTTTGCTTTACTAAAACCTAGGTTAAAAGAGACAGATGATACTTACAGATACACATACCCATTTATATTCAGAACAATTT
>DRQI01000319.1 GCA_011330545.1 Flavobacteriia bacterium | reverse complement strand
GGCTCTACAATATATACTTCAACGATTCAGCCGAAAACCCTGCAAAAAGCTTTGCGGCGTTGTGATATTGCCATTGGTGCCATTCGAGGAAGAACCCGAACGCCCGTTGTTGTAAATGAAACAATGGTACAACAAATGAAAGACGGAGCCATTATCGTTGATGTGAGTATTGACAGTGGTGGTTGTTTTGAAACCTCAGAAATTACCACCCACGAAAACCCAACTTTTATAAAACATGGCGTCATTCATTATTGTGTGCCCAATATTCCCTCTCGGTATGCCAGAACCGCTTCATTATCAATAAGTAATATCTTTACTCCGTTTCTTTTAAAAATTGGCGAAGAAGGCGGTATTGAAAATGCTGCCAGATTTGAAAAAAGCCTGCGAAAAGGTATGTACTTTTACCACGGAATTTTAACCAATAAAGCCGTAGCCGATTGGTTTAGCCTTCCTTTTAGAGACATAAACCTATTGATTCTTTAAAGATAATGGAATTAAGACGCAGATTTACCTTTTTCGGACTCGGATTTTCTATCGGAATCTTACTGTTACTATTTTTCTTAAACGGAAAAAAAGCCTCCTGTAATTTTTTACCTAATGAAAGGGTATTGAATATGTTGCGCTACAAACACCGTATTTATTCGGATGAAGTATTACAACTTATAGCCGACAAAAAGATAGACTCAACAGGCATTGCCAATTTATTGCTAAACGGCGATGTAGATTTTTCTAAAAGTAACGTACACCAAGAACCGTGCAGGGATTATTGGATTAACGGTTACGATAAGGAGAAAAAAATTTCAATGTTTGTACAGAATTGTGATACTATCATTACCATTCAACAAATTTACTTACCTCAAGAAAACTAAATTGTATTTTTGTTTAAATAAAGAATCAACATTTTTATCAAAACCGTTTGATTAGGCCATAGAATACGGGTTAAAAGTAAATCCAAGAATCTGCTTTATACAAGCAGCAGCAAAGCCTATCTATAAAATCCAAAAAGTGGCAGAGTAGTATACCAATCTCTCCGAATAGCTGAAATTGAAAAACGGCCATCGATGATATTCTGATATTTATCATTTTTATTTACTGATATGATGCTTATCTTTACCCTAATCCATAATTTGGATGTAAAGCAAATTATTGAAAATCTTTAAAACGCATCATCATGAAAAAAATATTATTACCTACCGACTTTTCCGATAATGCCCGAAATGCCATTCATTATGCGCTGAATTTATTTAAAGACGTTACCGCTACATTCTACCTGCTACATACCTACACACCCGTTATCTACAGTTATGACTACCGAATGAGTTCAGGTGGTTATTTAGGCGAAATAACAGATATTGTAAAAGAAAATGCCAATGAAAAACTTCGAGAAATTGAAAAAGAAGTTACTGATAAATTCCATAATCAGAACCATCATTTTGAAATCGTATCCTCATTCAATTTATTAACCGATGAGATAAAAGATATGGTTGAAAGAAATTCAATTGACTTGATAGTTATGGGTACTAAAGGGGCAACAGGTGCCAAAGAAATTTTATTCGGCACCAATACCATCCACATCATCCAGAAAACCAAATGTCCGGTGTTGGCCATTCCTGACGGCCATTTCTTTGAAACACCCACTGAGATATTATTCCCCACAGATTATAAGGTTGATTACTCTGAAAAACAATTTGAAAACCTTAAAACCATTGTACATCAATATAATTCTAAGGTGCACATTTTACACGTATCTCGTGGTGTTGGCCTGTCTGATATTCAAAATGCCAATAAAACAACCCTAGAAAAACTTTTAGCAAGCGTTATCACGATGTATCATAACGTTGAAGACCAACCCATTCCCGAGGCCATAAATAATTTTCAAAAATCAACGTATGTACAAATGTTAATGATGATTAATAATAAACATTCCTTTTTTGAAAATTTATTTTTCAAACCCGTTATTAATCAAATTGGTTTTCATTTGAATATTCCTTTTTTAGTAATTCCGGCGAAAATGTAATCGAAAAAAAATGAAAAAGATATTAATCCCTACTGATTTCTCTGATAATGCCTGGGATGCCCTGATGTATGCTGTTAGGTTATACGATGATATCCGCTGTACATTTTTTATTTTAAACACTTTTCAGTCTAGTCCGTCTAATGTCACCAACATGATGCGCAAAGAGAGGGATACGCCAATCTTTCAGTATGTAAAAACAAATTCTGAAAAAGAATTGCAAAAAATTGCCCATCATTTGAACAATCATCTGTTAAATGACTTACATACTTATAAAACCCTCTCTGTAACAGGGCCACTGATAACAATTATGAAACAGGTTGTAGCAGCCGAAAATATCGATTTAATAGTAATGGGTACTGCCGGAGCTACCGGAGCCAAAGAAATATTTTTGGGAAGCAATACGGTAAAAGCAATGAAGCATATCGATCTTTGCCCTATTATCTCAGTCCCTAAAGACTATGTCTTCCAAGAGCCTGAACAAGTAATCTTTGCTACCGATTTTAAAAGGCATTTTAACAGTATTGAATTTGATAATTTACTAGAGTTGCAATCAATTTATAATTTCAATATTACCGTTTTACATATACTGACCGAAAGCGCATTAGACGTAACACAACAACAAAATAAAAAAGCATTGCAACATTTTTTCGATAAAAAGAATGTTGTATTTGAAGAAATAAAATCTGACACTTCAGTAGCCAAAGCCATTACAGGCTATGTTAAAAAACACAAGGTTGATATGATTTGCTTATTGAATTATGAACACAGTTTTATGGAAAGCCTCTTACATGAACCCATTCTAAAAAAAATAAGTTTTCACAGTGCAGTACCCTTATTAATAGTGCAGGTTTAACACAAATTAGTTATGAAAAAAATAGGAATTTGGATTGACAAAGAAAAAGCATATATCCTTTCTATGGATAATACTACAGAAGCGTTTACTACTGTACAATCTAACCTTGAGAATTACCGTCCGGTTGGAGGTGCCCGGTCTAAAACAAGATGGGGGCCTCAAGATGTTATACAAGACCGCAAATTTCTAGAACGCAGAAAACATCAATTAAAAAATTATTTTGCCAAAATTGCCAAAACCATTGTTGATGCCGATGCAATTGCTATTTATGGCCCGGCAGATACAAATTTTAAATTGAAACAAGAACTATCTGAAAATTATAAAAGGTTAGCCGAAAAAATTAAAGTTGTTGAAAAAGCTGATAGTATGACCATAAATCAAACGAAAGCCTTACTCAGAAATTTTTTTAGCACTTAATCGAATTTTAAGGATGCATTATCAATAAAGGCATACTGCTCTGATAGGTTATTTTATGAGTAGACGAGCCCGAAAGTACCCGCTTTATAAAAGTTTCTTTACAAATAACTTTGGCAATCAAATCAATATTTTTTAATTGAACAAAACAATTGATGGCAACATCGGCTTTCACATTGCTCATCGAATGAAAATTAAGAGGTGTGCCCATAAAAAACGCAGCTATTTCATTGGCAACTGTATCTGTAACCAATTCTCCATCTGTTAAGGCAAGGATATCAAGTTCAGAATGATGTTTCGCAAGTACTTCAACCAGTGGTTGTAAAGAGCCTGTTTCAAATACACCCTTGTACTCAATAACATAGAGAATATGAGCCGGTTTTACATAGTGATACCCTTGTGGGATAACCAATACAGGATAATTGATATTTCTAATAACACTCAAGGTATTACTTCCGAAAAGCACCTCTTTTGCCCCTGTAGCGCCATTGGTACCCATTACTATTAAATTGATATTTTTTAAAGTAATCGTTTGGCTTACGGCACTTATAAAAGAATCGTAATCGCAAATGGCTTCAAAAGAATAATCTTCAGTAGGATATCGTTTTTCAAATTCTTCAATCATCGCTTTCAACCCCGCCTTGGGGTCTTTAATAATAGAATCATAAATAGAGCCTGATGAGGCCATTAAATTTCCCATAGTATAATTAGAAACCTTATGTACATACAACAAATAAAAATGGTGCCTAGCCCCTTTAAAAAATTGCAATGCATAGTCAATGGCATTTTGGGCATTCTTAGAAAAATCGGTCAAAAGAAGAATATTTTTCATCTGTTTATACTTTATTTATTTTTAATTGTCAGATGGAATTATTCACATCTAATTTATTTATTTTTCAATTGAGTTCATAAATCTTTGATTTCGCCAAGAATCATTTTGGAGGGTATCAACTTAATTGTTATGGTTCATTTCATACGAATAAACTTACATTAATTAACTGATTTACAGCTTTTACTAAGTTCAATAGAAGACGCAAAAGCGAGCATCCATTAATCTATTCATCCCCTTTTGTAAAGCCTCCTATCTTTTTTATACCAAATCCCTCCCTCGAGGGTTTCCATGCGTTTAAAGTTTACCTGTTATTGGCTGGCTATCATCAAAAATACGATTTGGCAACACCGGTAGTACAATAATTTGATACTACTCAAATGTACTTACTCTCCTCATAAATCGATATGATAAATATCATAAAATATCAGCAATTCGTAACCTATTTTTGTTAAAATTTTATGTTAGAATGAATACGTCTACGCTTTTACAAAAATACAATGTACCGGGCCCTCGATACACCAGTTATCCAACAGTACCTTACTGGGATAAAGAAGGTATAAGTACCAAAGATTGGATACAAACTTTCCAACATTCATTTAAAGAAAGTAATAAAGAAAAAGGGATTAGCATCTATATACATCTGCCCTTTTGTGAAAGTTTATGTACGTTCTGTGCCTGTCATAAATACATTACAAAGCGTCACGAATTAGAGTTGCCTTATATTAAAACACTCCTTAAAGAATGGAAATTATATGTAAGCCTATTCGACGAAAAACCCGTTTTGAGAGAATTGCATTTAGGAGGTGGTACACCAACATTTTTTGAATCAAAAAACTTAACCACTTTAATAAAAGGTATTTTAGATACCGTTGAATTGCATAGAGATTATGAATTTAGCTTTGAAGGACATCCTAACAATACTACCCAAGAGCACCTGCAAACATTGTATAATTTAGGTTTTACCAGAGTTAGTTTTGGGGTGCAAGACTATGCCGAAAAAGTACAAAAAGCCATCAATAGGATACAATCGTATGAAAATGTAAAAAACGTAACCGAATGGGCGCGAAATATTGGCTATACCTCTATCAGCCATGATTTGATTTTCGGATTGCCTTTTCAAACCATTAGCGACATTATTGATACCATCAAAAAAACCATCGCATTAAAACCCGATAGGATTTCTTTTTACAGTTATGCACATGTACCTTGGGTAAAAGGCGTGGGGCAACGAGGCTTTGGAGATGATGACATCCCAAAAAACGATTATAAGCGAAAACTATACGAAATAGGAAAACACATGTTGATGAATTTCGGCTATATAGAAACCGGAATGGACCATTTCTCGCTGCCAAGCGATTCGCTATTCAAAGCATTTGAAAGCGCCAACTTGCATAGAAATTTTATGGGATACACCACAAATAACACCCAATTGATGATAGGCTTAGGGATGTCGGCCATTAGCGATTCGTGGTATAGCTTTGCGCAAAACGAAAAATCGCTAACCGAATATCAAGAAAGGGTAGAAAACGGTGAACTGCCTATTGTAAAAGGCCATCTTTTAACCAACGAAGATTTAATTATACGGCGACATATACTAAATATTATGTGCCATTTTGAAACCTCATGGGTAGATACCGATTTACGGTTTAAAGACTTAACACATGTCTTGGTGCGGTTAAAAGAATTAGAAGATGACGGATTGGTACTCATTACCAAATACGGGTTAGTAATTCCAAAAGTAGCCAGGGCTTTCGTCAGAAATGTATGCATGGCTTTTGATTTGCGCCTTGTCAGAAATAAACCCGACACACAATTATTCTCAATGACGGTATAATGGTACTATAAAAATATGTGGGTTTCACCTTTTCTTACTTCTTCGGTAAAATCATCAATAGTTTTTAAAGTAAGTTGTTCTATCAACTGCTTTTTTATAGGAGAAACGGCATGATGAATGGGGCATGGGTTGTCATCGCCACAAATGGGTAACCCCAACATACACTCTTGAAATTTACGCAATCCGTCAATACTCTCAATAATAGACATCAATGTGTTTTTTCTGTTCTTTTTGGTCAAATAAAACCCACCATTACGGCCTTTAATAGATGAAATTAATCCTCTTTTAGTTAATATCTGCAAGGTTTTCGCCAAAAAAGGCGCGGGAATATCAATGGCTTCGGCAATACTTTTCGGGCTATATTTTTTAGCCTCATCAGAATGCAATGATAAATACAATACCGCCCTTATAGCATAAGTACTCGATTTAGATAACATATAGTTTCGTTTAATAATATATAAAGATACATGTGTCTTTTTTTTATGACAAATGTCATATTTTTAACATTTCAAAACATTTATTTTTGTGCAAATAAACTCAAAAAAATAATAATAATCTAAAACTAATAAAATGAAATCAAAACACCTAATCATTATTTTATTATCCTTAGTGTTAACCATTGCTTGTAAAAATGAGCAAAAACCGGGTAATAATGAGACTACAACAACTACTAAAACCACTAGCACCAGTGAAACTGAACACCAAGGACAAGCCTCAGTTGCCGCCGTAGCAGGTGAGCAAAAAAATGCATTGCAAGTGGCTAAATCGTTAGACGATTTTAAAACCTTAGTAACAGCCATTGAAGCTGCCGGTGTTGAAGATGCCGTGGTTAACGCAGGGCCCTTAACTATTTTCGCCCCGGTAAACAGTGCATTTGACAAATTGCCTGAAGGCACCGTAGAAACTTTGCTAAAACCAGAAAATAAAACAAAACTAGCTTTTATTTTAACCAACCATGTAGCGCCTGCCAACTATCCTATCAAACAACTTAAAAAGGAAGCTAAAAAAGGGCGTAAGTTATATATGGCTTCCGGCAAATACCTAACAGTTGAAAACAAAGACGGTAAAATCTTTGTCGGCGGTACCGAAATCCTAAAATCTGTAAAAGTTTCTAACGGATGGATACACGTTATTGGCGACGTATTGGTGCCAACCGATAAATAACTTTGTTAATAAATAAATTGGTACCGATGAAAAGATATCTTGTTCTTTTTATAGTACATTTGTAAATACTTTAAACTAAATATAATCAAAATGAAATTCAAATTTTTAATGCTGTTCATGGCAGCAACATTTACCCTTGTAAGTTGTGGTGACGGAAAGAAAAAAGAAGATAGCCCGGAAAAGGCTCCTGAAAAAGAAGCAGTCAAACAAGAAGAACCTAAAAAAGAAGTATCAACTGCTACTTTTGACGAAAATGAGCCAACATTAGACAATAAAGGAATTGGGCCTATTAAAAATGTCACTCTAGGAGCAATTGATGAGGCAATGGCTGCAAAAGGAAAAGAACTTTTTAAAGCCAACTGTACAGCATGTCATAAATTTAAAAAGAAATACATTGGGCCGGCCCTAAAAGATGTTACCAAATTGCGTTCTCCTGAATGGATTATGAATATGGTGCTAAACACCGAAGAAATGTTAGCGAAAGACCCTGTTGCCAAAGGCTTAATTGCCAAATACAATGCCCCAATGGCAAGACAATCTTTAACAGAAGAAGAAGTACGATCAATTTTAGAATATTTTAGGCTCAAAGATTCTCAATAACAAATAAATACAACCGTAATAAATACAACTAAATATCATTTAATATTATGAAAACAATTTTTAAATCACTAACTATATTACTGGCATCAGCACTGCTTTTTACGAGCTGTGCCCCTACCGGCAGTAATTCGGAAACCAAAGGAACCGCAAAAGGTGCTATTGCCGGTAATGCTGCAGAAAAAGTATATGTAGCCCCCGGAAAATACGACTCGCATTATGCTTTTATTTCAGGCGGTTTTAGTGGGCAATTGGCTGTTTACGGATTGCCATCAGGACGTCTGTTTAGAGTCGTTCCCGTATTCTCTCAAGACCCTGAAAAAGGATATGGATACAATGAAGAAACCAAACCGATGTTACAAACCTCCCACGGGTTTATTCCTTGGGGAGACTCTCACCACCCTGATATTTCACAAACCAAAGGTTCTGTAGACGGGCGTTGGGTATTTATCAATGAAAACAATACCCCTCGAATTGCACGTATTAGCTTAAAAACTTTTGAAACCGAAGAAATTATCGAAATTCCGAACTCAGCAGGAAACCACTCTTCTTCATTTGTAACCGAAAATACCGAATATGTAGTTGCCGGTACACGTTTTGCAGTGCCATTTCCTCAAAGAGATATGTCAATTAAAGATTTAAAAGGTAATTTTAAAGGAGCGTTAACATTCTTGAAAGTAGACCCTGAAACCGGTAAAATGAATATTGCATTCCAAATTAAAATGCCCGGTTTTAATTATGACCTTTCTCATCCCGGACGTGGAAAATCTCATGGATGGTTCTTCTTCTCTACATATAATACTGAAGAAGCCAATTCACTATTAGAAGTAAATGCTTCTCAAAACGATAAAGATTTTATCGCTGCCATTAACTGGAAAAAAATTGAAGAGTATGTAGCCAATGGCGGTGGTAAAAAAGTACCCGCCAAATACACACATAATACTTGGGATGATGATACGCACACAGCAACATCTACCATGGAAAAAGAAGTATTGGTAGTAGAACCCAAAGATGTACCGGGTGCAATTTATTTTCTACCCACAGCAAAATCGCCACATGGTTGTGATGTTGACCCAACCGGCGAATATATCATCGGTAACGGTAAATTAGCAGCCGCTATGACCGTACACTCATTTACCAAAATGCAAAAAGCCATTGCTGACAAAGCTTTTGATGGCGATGCATACGGTATCCCTATTATAAAATTTGACGCTGTAAATTACGGAGTGCTAGACCAACCCGGTTTAGGCCCCTTACACACAGAATTTGATACAAGAGGCAATGCCTATACAACTTTCTTTATCTCTTCTGAGGTTGTAAAATGGAAT
>DRQI01000318.1 GCA_011330545.1 Flavobacteriia bacterium | reverse complement strand
TTCCTATTCCGTTCAGAAATCACTGCAAAATAGGTCGTTTCACTGTGTTTTCAAAATTAACCGTAGCGGTGCTACGCCTAATTTAGTAAAACACCCTATTTTATTGCGCTTTCCTAACTCATAACGTAACTCTATTGCATAATTTGGGTTAAAGAAAGCCTTGTGATTTTTATATGATTCCCTTTGCTTTAAACTCTAAGTACTTATTGATTACGTTTACAGTAAGGTGTTTGGGTTTGGTAAGTATGGCATGTACGCCCCGGTTTTCTAATTCTTTGACAATCAATCGTTTTTCGTAAGCAAATTTTTCTGCTATGGTTTTGTGATAAATACGTTGCAGGTCTTCGGCATTTTCGGTAATCAATTCGTCTAATTCTGTATTTTCAAAAAATACAGTTACCAATAAATGTTGTTTGGCAATGGCTTTTAAAAAGGGCAATTGCCTTTTTAAGGCTGAGATATGCTCAAAATTGGTATATAAAATCAATAAACTCCTATGGGTAATTTTTCGTTTGATGGTTGCGTATAAATAGCCGTAATCTGAATCTGTAAATTGTGTGTCGATATTGTACAGGGCTTCATTTAACACATTGATATGTGTACGTTTGTTGCTGGCAGCTACAATGGCTTCTACTTTTTTTGAAAAGGCCATCATTCCGGCTTTGTCATTTTTTAACAAGGCAATATTTGAAAAAGCCAAGGTTGCATTGATAGCATAATCCAGTAGTTTTAATTCTTCAAAGGGCATTTTCATCACTCTTCCTAAATCGATAATTGAATAAATGGGTTGTGATTTTTCGTCTTGGTATTGATTGACCATCAACTGAGCCCTTTTGGCAGTAGCTTTCCAATTAATTGTTCGCACATCGTCACCGGCAACATAATTTTTTATTTGTTCGAACTCCATCGTATGCCCTATCCTGCGGATTTTTTTGAGTCCGAACTCCGTCAACCTATTGCTCATTGCCAAAAACTCATACTTACGCATTTGTATATATGAAGGGTACACGGCAACCATTTGAGTGGCATCAAAACGGTAGCGCCTTGCAACCATCTGCAGCATTGAAGACACAAAGATGTTCAAATTGCCAAAATGGTATTCACCACGTTCTACGGGCCTTACCTGATATTCAAAATCATGTATGCCATTTTGTTCTAATTGGGTTTCGTAATTGAAATCTCTTTTTTGAAATTGTTGCGGCAGTTCATCTATTATTTTTAAATGGGTTTTAAACGGATAGCGATTGGTAATGGTAACCGGTACCGGGTTTTCATCAGAATTCGAAAATTTTTCGGGTAACAAACGCCTCGCTTTGATTCCGTTTTTAAATCGGAATAAGACCAGTACGTCAACAAAAAACAACATGCCCACTATCAACACCAATATCCACGCTACGGTATATAGTATGGGTATCCAATAAGACACCAAAAATATTGCCGCAATGACGCTGATATAAACAAAAAAGCGTTCGTGTATGTATAAATTTTTAATGCTATTCATTCGTTTAAATTAAATCGCAAAAGAGTCATTTATAAATTACAAATCGCCTATTCAAAATTAGAATTTACGATTTGACAATGGTAATTTTTACCTCGGTACTTCTACAGACTGAATAATCATTTCTATTACTTTGTCGGTGGTCATGCCTTCCATTTCGCGTTCGGGTGTTAAAATAACCCGATGGCGCAATACGGGATACATACTTTTTTTGACATCTTCAGGAATTACAAAATCTCTTCCTTGTAAGGCTGCAAATCCTTTTGACGCCATCAATACGGCAATACTTGCCCTTGGAGAGCCCCCTAAATACAAATGCGGGTGGCTTCGGGTTTTTAAAATGATTTCGGCAATGTATTTTACAATTTTTTCTTCTACCAATATTTCAAAAATTTTACTTCTATAGGCTGCCAAATCATTTTCAGAAAGTACTTCTTTAATGAGTGTTTGCGGCAAGGCTCCTTTTCGGTCGTTATGCGATTGGATGATGAGCACTTCTTCTTCTAGGGTAGGATAGCCTACATTGATTTTAAATAAAAACCGGTCTAATTGTGCTTCGGGCAAGGCATAGGTACCTTCTTGTTCAATAGGGTTTTGTGTTGCCAATACCATAAACGGCGGTGGCATTTCATATTTGTTGCCGTCAATGGTTACTTGCCGTTCTTCCATTACTTCAAACAAGGCAGCTTGCGTTTTTGCCGGAGCCCTGTTGATTTCGTCTATCAGTACTAAATTTGAAAAAATGGGGCCTTTTTTAAATTCAAAATCGGAAGTTTTCATGTTTAGTACCGAGGTTCCTAATACATCTGACGGCATCAAATCGGGTGTAAACTGTATTCTGTTAAACCCGGTATTGATGGTTTTTGCCAAGAGCTTTGCCGTTATGGTTTTGGCAACTCCGGGAACACCTTCTATCAATACATGGCCATCGGCCAATAAGGCTACTAAGAGTAATTCTATAAAGTCATCTTGCCCAATGATAACTTGATGTAATTGCTCTTTAATTTGCACTACTGCATTTTTGAGTTTACTCAAATCTATTCGGGTATTAAATTGTAACCCTTCTTCTTGCGGGCTTGTTTCTTGATTGTCCATATTTAAACAGGATTTTTAAATTTTTCTATAAGTGTATTTAGTGTTATCAATTGTTCTTTGGTAATATTATTTTTTGTGTGAATAAAGTCTATGTACTTAAACAGTTTTTCAACTTTCTCGGTGGTATTGCCACTACGCGAGGCTACATAGGTAAAAAATTGTTTGTTGACGGTTGCCGTAGGTACGTGCAATTTGGTTCTGATATATTCTAATAAATAGTTAATCTTGTGTTCTGCAATATTTTTATGTTCAGATTTTTCGTAATACATATTGGCAATGGTTCTGGTAAATGCCAAGGTTTGATTTTTTAACGGCGTAATGACCGGAATGTAACGTTGTTTTCGTTTTCCTTCAAAAATTATAAAAAACAGTACGCCGATAAGTGCCATATAATAGGCCCATTTTAAACTTTTAGAATTTAAGATATAGTGCATGGGCGATGCTATCCTACTTTTTCCTGTTTTGTAATAGGCATCCCAAAGTATTGGTTTTGAACTGTCTATATAAGATAATACAGAAGCTGTATATTGCTGGTTTGGTGATTTTAAGATATAATAATTTGTAAATGCTTCGGGAAAAGTGTGTAGGTAGAAGTTGCCTTTTCCGTACGATTGTTTTATAAAATTAATACCTTCTGCCACGCGTTCTTCATTTTTATTTACATAACCTGTCTTACCTAATATCGTTGCCAATGTAGTGTCTACTTTTGTAAATGTTGTATTGTAAAAGTTTCTATCAAAATCGAATTCTTTGGTACTCAGGTTTTTGTTAATCAATTTAAAGAACGGATATTGGTCTAAAGCGGTTGAAGAAATTCCTTCAGTTTCTAAGTTCAACGTATCAATGTTGATGCCGTGGGTAGAGATAAACACATCATTGCCTCGTTTTACAAATTGTAATAATCTGGCAAACTCATCTTCATCAAAATTAATGGCTTGGTCAATAAATAAGTAGGTACCGGTTTTGGTGGTATCTTTTAAATAAATATAGGGCGGTATTTTAACATCGTTAATCTTGGTTTCCGGAAACAGCCCTTCCAGCTCATGCCGCAGCACATAGGTACCATAAGGTATTTTGTGCTTGCTTGCATACGAAGGAAACCAATTGATGGGTTTGGGTTTTACACTTTCTGCATAGACCATCAAAATGATTAGCACTACAAAAATACCCAAATATATTTTTACTTTTTTATCCACGTTTATTTGATGAGTTTATTCAGTTCGTCAAATTCGGCTGCTGCTTTTGCAAATTCGGGGGCATTGATTTCAAAATTGCCATACCATACAAAATCATATAAATAGGTACTTGATGCGAATTTATTTTTTAGATTTTGATGTTTTATTTCGTTTATATAGTCTTCGTTTGTTTTTTGTTGCTGCCAATCTATCAACTCATATTTTGTAAGCTTTTGAAGGGCTAACAGGTAATGGTACCGAATGGCCAACCGATAGTTTTTTTGTTCGATAGCTTTTTGGATGAGTACTGACAAGTCTTCATTCTTTAAGAGTTCTTCTTCTTCTGACAGGTGTACAATGGCTTTATCGGTTTTTCCTGAAATGATACTATTCATATTTACTTTTAAGAAAAACTTTATGAGTAAAAATAATACGATAGCTGCTATCAAATAAGGCAGTACTTTAACGATTACTGCTAAAATACCGGTTGCTTTTTCTACTCCGAAAAGCCATGTTAAAAATCGTTGGAGCACTCGTAAAAACCAATTCCAAACACGCTCTAAAAAAGTGGGCTTGCGCTTTTTTACTTCATAGTTAAAATCGGTATCATTTCTATAGGTATCTAACCGCCCGTTGTCAAATTTTCGCTGTTCTATTTGCGAAGTGTCATAGTGTAATTTATCTTGCGACACTTTTGTAGAGTCTTGCTGGGCAACAAGGCTAAAAGTGGTGAAAAACAGGCAGATATATAGGTAGAAATGTTTCAATGTTATTGGCCGAGCCTCTCTATTTTTTCGATGGTTCCGGTTAAGTTTTTTTGTTCGTTTAAATCGAAATAGAGAAATACTGTCGCTATCAACGTAATTGAAGACAGTATAAATTTACCTACATAAGAGAGTACGTTTAAAAAAATATAGATGGGGTCACTAAAGAAATTAAAGATTTGTGTAGGGTCTTCTTGCCCTGCCATGGTTGCCATTTTAATTATTTGGTAGATAAATGCCGGTACAGAAAATACAGACCCTAATATGGAAACTAAAAAACCTACAACTATCAATACGCCAAATGTAGGCCACCACGCCCCTTTTATCAAAGTAAAACAATGAGAAATAGTATCGCCAATACTTTTATCTTCAAATACCATTATTGAGGTTGCCAATGAAAATACGATACCCAAATAAATGCCCGGAATATAGCACAATATAGCACCGAAAAAAATCATTATCATTATCAAAAACCCTAATCCTATGAATTTCCATATATTTTTAAAGGTGTTCTTTTTTACTTCTGTAAAATCAGCTTTTCCGTTATTATTTATATATGATTTTATAAAATACAGGGAAGTTACCGAAACCATTACATAAATAATAGCACCGACAAGCATTAACAAACCTATCCACCCAAACATAGTGCCCATAAAACCAAACGCAGCGCTTGGGTCACTGTTAGAAGCACTTTGCATTTCGCTAAAAATACCTTCAAAAGAGCCTAGAAAAAATACCATGATTATCGCTCCTGCCAAGATGAAGGGGCCTACAATTTTTATAACTGCATTGAAATATTCTCTCCAATTTTCTCTAATAAACTTAAACGTATCTGAAATAATACTTCCTAAATCTCTTTCTTTTTTAAATTCTATATAACTATTGTTCTCCATTGAATTGTTGTTTTTTGGTTAGTTGAATAGGGTATATAACGTAATAAAATAATATGAGTGCCAAAGACGATATGATGATTACGATTGCCAGCCAATCGGGCATTTCGGTATGGCGGGTTACGAAGCCTTCTAAAAATCCGGCAACGATAAAAAACGGAATGGTACTGAGCATTATTTTCAATCCGGCTTTGATACTCCTTTTAAAAGATTCTAGCCTCGTATAGGTTTTCGGAAAAAGGATGCCTCCTCCCAAAACCAATCCGGCACAACCGGCAATAATAATGACTGATATTTCTATGGTGCCGTGTATCCAAATTGTCCGTGAAGACTCCCACAACAGCCCCCTTTCATAAAACATATACAGAAATGAGCCTAGCATAATGCCATTTTGCATCATAATATATAAGGTGCCTACTGCAAATAAAATTCCGTACACAAATGCATACATGGCCACTTTGATATTATTAATGGTAATGGCCAAAAACATTTGTGTTTCGTCTTCACCTTTATAAACAGCCATAGGATCGCCATTTTCAATATTTTCCAACGTTTTATTTACATACGCATCACCTAATATCAACCGGACGAAGTTACCGTCTTCTGAAGTCGAAAAAGCCCCCGCAATGGTAAAAAAAACAAATACAATAAATGCAATTAGCAATTGTTTGTGGTAGTTTCGAAATTCTAAGGGAAATTCGGTTTTAAAAAAGGTAACAAGCCTATTTTTTCCTTCTTTTTTTGTTTTATAGATTTTTTGATGGGCACTTGAAGCAATGGCATTTAAGTATTTTACGGTATTGCTTTTTGGATAAAAAGTCTTGGCATAACTCAAATCGTCAGTAATTTCAATGTATAAATCTGATAATTTATCGGGTGAAATTTGTTGTTTGTTGCTCAATACGTCTTCAAATAACCGCCATCTTTCTTTGTGTATTTTTACAAAAGCTGCTTCGCGCATTTATTTTAATTTAAATTTATAAAAAGAAACTTTATAAGATTACAGAATCTTTTTATATTCGCCTGTTTTAATCTTTTATTGACAGAATACAAGTAATAGGTCTCTATTTTTAGATTCTTGTTACTTGTAAAAGTGAGTAACGTTTTTGTACGACAATATTCTTTTACAATTTTTTCAATCCTATCGCTACAAATAAACATAAAAATGGATAATTTTCAAATAGAAACAGCACAAAATGTTAGCATACAACAAAATGTTGCCAGTGTAAGTACCAGAATCGGGTCATTTCTCATTGATATATTGATAATTATAGGATATTCTATCATTACTATATGGATTTTAGAAGCGTTAGATTTAGAATTCGGTATGGAAACTTGGGTGATTTATTTATTGTTGGGATTGCCTGTTTTCTTTTACAGCCTCCTTTTTGAAGTGTTGATGAACGGACAATCGCCGGGAAAATATGTGAATAATATCAGGGTTGTCAAAATTGACGGGTCTAAACCCACTTTCGGAAGTTATTTATTGCGATGGATGTTGCGTTTAATTGATATTGATTTCGCTACGGGTTCTGTGGCCCTATTGACTATTTTGTTGAATGGCAAAGGGCAACGTTTGGGCGATTTGGCAGCCGGAACTACGGTCATCAGCGAAAAAAAACGAATTACTATTGAAGATACTTTGGTAACAGATATTCCGCTTGACTATATCCCAACGTTTCCTCAAGTAACTATGCTTTCTGATACTGATATTCAAACGATTAAAGAACTCTATAGAAGTGCCCGCAGGAAAGGGAATCACGGCGTAATCCTTAAATTGCACAAAAAGATAATTGATATTACCGATATTAAAACCGATTTAAAACCGTTTGATTTTGTCGATGTGGTTATCAAAGACTACAACTATTATACGCAGCAGTAGCAACCGTTAGTTTTTGACTTTTTCAAGTACCGAATTTGTTAGGTTTGTCATCGTAAAATCGGTAGTTTCAGGCATCCAAACATTTGGAAAAGGATACCATGACTGTACCCAATATCCATCTGGGTTTCCCCCATTATTCTCATACAGTTCAATATACGACATCGTATCGTTATAGTAATTTTCATTGCTGCTTTTACCTCCGCTACTGCTATTAAAAATAAGGTTCACGTCCCATCCCTCGTTTTTTACGGCTACTTCTAATTCTTTAATCCTATCTAACCAATCGATATCTTGTATCAGGTGTGATTGGTTAGATGCGGCTTGCCCGGTAGCATAGTCGTACGGATTATCAATTGTCAAGGCATCTATTTTTACTCCGCGGGCAGTTGCCTGTGTTGTAATTTTAGAGAGTACTATTGAAAAATCTCCATACCCCATTTCTCCTCCATCATAATTTTTATGCAGATAGGCATATTGGCCTTTCCAACCCCAATTCGGAAAATTTACTAAGTAATTTACTTTCAACTGGGGGAATTTATCTTTCCACAATGCCACTACGTCTAATAATTCGCCAATTGCCAAC
>DRQI01000317.1 GCA_011330545.1 Flavobacteriia bacterium | reverse complement strand
GGAATAGACAGTCCCGAGGACTCGGGAGAACCTGTATTTTCAGATTTTCAGTCTGACGCATTGACCCACTTTGCTACTATTCCTTTTTTAATCTGATGGCCTGACAGGATTTGAACCTATACAACAAGAGTCAAAATCTTGTATGCTCACCATTACATTACAGGCCAATTTGTACCCCTCCCCGGATTCGAACCAGGACTGTATGGATTTTAAGTCCATTATCTCTTCCTATTGGATTAGAGGGGCATTTGTACAGGGAGAGGGATTTGAACCTGCCTGCGGCAGGCAGGCCCTCAAAACCTTGGTTCTAAACCAAGTGCGTTTACCGATTTCGCCATCCCTGCATTAGTACTCCATAAGGGAATTGAACCCTTGTCTTTCGATGGAAAGTCGAATGCACTAGCCACTATGCTAATGGAGCATTTGCAGTACCGATGGGACTCGAACCCATACCTTCCCGATAGACAGTCGGGCGTTCCAGCCTTTGAACTACGGTACTTTTTGTGGGAGTTGCAGGAATTGAACCCGCTCAGTCTTTCAACAACAGATTTACAGTCTGCCCCAGCTCTCCATTTCTGGCGAACTCCCACTTACATCAATCCAAAGAAAGTTTTAGCTTTCTTTTTCACTGATTTATCCTTTTTCTTTTTCTTCTTTTTTACCGATTTCACTTTTTTCTTTACCCTGGAAATTTCATTGGCAACATAGTCAACAAAGCCGTTGTTTAAACCTCCTTTCTTAGCTTCTTTTAAGGTTGCTAATGCCAATTCATAATTTTCCGTCGCTTCATAAAGCTGCCCTTTTTTTAGAAGCAATAACCCTTTATCGGTTCCTTTAATGGTCAGCGCAAAATCAATTAATTTTTCTGCTTCTTCAACATCGTCATTCCACAATAATGTTTCTACATAATAAGGATAGATATAATGTGTTTCAATATTCTCAGACAGTGCTTCAACATAATATTGTTTTGCCGTTGCATAATCTTTCAATTGCTCGGCATACAATCTTCCCATCAAACACAAGGCATGCACATCTTTAGGATTGTACGACAAAGCATAGTTCAATGCTTCCAATGCTTCTTCAAGGTTATATGGATATGCATCCAATGCCTTAAACACATAACTGTTGTGTAAATTTGTTCCCATTACTTATATTTTTTCTATAGTATTCTTTGTTTTATTATCATCAAGAATAATCTTAACTGATTTTTAAAACTGTTTGGGAAACCTTTATGAAAATTTTAGGCATCAAAAAATCCGAAACAGTTTTTGACTACTTCGGATTTATTCTTCTGAAAAGTTTATCTACAGAGATACCGAAGCCGTAACCATGATTCAAAATCATTGGTCAGTGTATGAAATGCTGTCAATTGTACTAACATGGCTTCTATAATTTTAATTTTTAGTATTGCTATTTGATTCTTCAAATGCGGTGCAAAGATGAAAATAATTTTTAAAAAAACAACTAAAAATGTAATTTATTTTTCTGATTATCAATTAGTTATGTTTAATTTTACATATAGGTATCCCTGTCCGTTTTTCAACAGATTCCGGATATTTTTGCATTTGCCTGTCTACCTGATGCTTATCTTCCAACTTGCGTTTCTATGTTTTTAAATGCTATTCAATAATTCGTTACAATTAATTACAAAAAAAAGCGCCCAATTTCTTGGACGCCCTGCTTTATTTCTACTATTTTCAATATAATTATCCTATAATCATACTTTAAAGTTATCGCATATTGTCCTTTTTCGATAAAATAATTCTCTTACCAATCGATAGTTACACTGTCTAAACAGCGTATCCGGAATACTATGTGCGATCATTTTTTTCATTGACAGTGCAAAGATGCTATTTTATGTGAATACTGTCCAAATTTTTTTTATTTTTTTGACAAAAAAAAAGAGTACGCCGAAACGTACTCTTCCCACTTTTTCTTTTGCTCAGCTATTTTTTACCAAGCATTAGTAATTCATTAACGACAATTTCGGTAAAATATTTTTTAATGCCGGTTTTATCTTCGTACGACCGTGTGGTTAATTTACCTTCAATGGCCACTTCATTGCCTTTTACCAAATATTTTTCTACTATTTCTGCAGTTTTATTCCATGCAATTACGTTATGCCATTGGGTATCTTCTACTTTTTCTCCATTGGCATTTTTATAAAAATCGTTTGTTGCAATAGAAAACCTTGCTAATTTTTTGCCCGAATCTAATGTAATTACTTCGGGGTTGTTTCCTAAGTTACCAATCAACTGTACTTTGTTTCTCAATGTGTTCATAATGTTAAATTTTAATGTGTTAAACAGTTAAGACTATTGAATTTCGTTTGTTCAATTCAACACTGCAAACCTATTTCGGTTGGTAAAATAAAGCCGGTAAATAAACAATTACTTTCGGTTGTAATTGAATGTAGTCGTTTGTAAATGGATAGGGAGTGCGGAGCAAAAAAATTAGCAACATTTCTAATAAGTTGATTAACAGTATTATGCATTTAATATATTAGACATAAACCCAGATTAATTTCCCAACAAACAACATCAATCTTTTTATTTTACTTTGAAAAACCATCTGCTTAGCTGATGGTAATGTCCTCTTGGCTTAACCTACTTTTTCATGCCTGTTTATAATAATCTTGCTGTTCATTGCCTCTTATAAGGGTTTTCTAAAGTCACCTTCACAGAAAGTGTGATTTTTACTGTAAGTTTGCATTTTATGAAACGATGGCTCAGCTATATTTACCCAATCACCAAAAAAATACCTTCTGCTTATAACGGTATGTTAGAAATTACTTGGTATAATGGCAAAAAGCACCTAAACACCAAAAATGCCAATTATTCGTATGGTTCGTTACAGAAAATTTTAAAAACCGGTTTGCAAAGAATTGACTTAAACCAATGCGGGCAAGTTTTAATTTTAGGTATGGGTGGCGGAAGCGTTATCGAAACCTTACAACAAGATTTTAACTATCAAAACTGTATTACAGCCTTAGACATTGACCCCGTAATTATTGACATTGCCAAAGACGAGTTCAACATTTCCAACACGCCTAACCTTACAATTATTTGTGCCGATGCCTTAAAATTTATGCACCAAAACCAACAGTTATTTGACTTAATTATTGTTGATTTATTTGTTGACACCAACATTCCCGATTCATTTTTTGGAGTTCCTTTTTGGAAAAATATCGTTAAGGCCGTTTCAAAAAAAGGAAGTATTTTATTCAATGCTTCCCTTTATAAAACCGAAGATAAAAAGTTGGCAAAAATCATTGCCTTTTTACACAAGCACGGTTTTCAAACCGAAAAAATTGAAAAGGTAAACAATACCAATACCCTATTAATTGCCAAAGCAACAAGGTAAAAGTTCCTTCTCATTATTACATATAACCGTTTGTAATCGGATAATTTGTATCTTGCTTTGCCAAAACAAGCACTTATGAATAAAAAATACCGTTTGCCGGCCTGTGTTGCTTTTCTATTGATTTCATTCTTTAGTTACGCCCAAAACACCTTACAGTTTACAAAAGATACCATTTCGCCGAATGCTACCTTAGCAGCCGTTTCTTGGATGCAAGGCCATTGGAAAGGCGAAGCTTTCGGGGGTATTACCGAAGAAATTTGGAGTCCGCCACTAGGCGATTCAATGATGTTTTCATTCAAATTGGTAGTTGATGGCAAAGTATCATTTTATGAATTTGGCGGTATCCGTCAAGTTGATGATACTTTACTACTAGAGTTTAAACATTTTCATGGAGACTTTAGGGGTTGGGAAGAAAAAGACGAAACCGTAGCTTTTAGATTGGTGAAAATAGCACCTGATAAAGCCTATTTTGAGGGGTTTACCCTAGAGAAAATAAGCGATAACGAGGTTAATTTATATGTAGTTATTGATGATGGCAACGGAAAAAGTGAAGAAGTAAAATTTAATTATACGAAGTGAGTTATGCAGAAATTATGCCCTGAGTGTGGCGAAAAAATTATCGGGAGGTCTGATAAAAAATTCTGTAGCGATTACTGCAGAAATTCCTATAATAACAAAGTAAACAAAGACAGTAAAAACCTGATAAGAAAT
>DRQI01000316.1 GCA_011330545.1 Flavobacteriia bacterium | reverse complement strand
TTGCAAATTTTCGATTTCATAAACCTCCTAAAATCGGTTTCGCTTCCCTCCTACACTTCGACAAGCCTGTCTTGAGCGAAGTCGAAAGACTCAGTGCAGGCGGTCTGCAAAAAGAGTGCCTGGCCGCCTTGGGCGGTTTCCTTTACCCTCGTAAGAGAACCATTTTTAAACAACTTTTTCGTGAAGATTATTGTAATATATATCGCTTTCGGCAAATCTAAGATTCGTGAATTCCTATAAAAAACAATAGAAAATAAACTACCTCGATAAGCATACGAGGTATTAAACGGAGTTTGCTACGCAAACATCATGAATTCAAGGGTCGGGGAATTAAACTACATCTTCTCGTCTGCCGAAGCGGAACGCGAAGGAGGATTAAATGAATAAAACAAATAACCCTTCGGCTTTGCTCAGGATAAACCACACACTGTACATTTATGGTATATGTATGTATAAAATATACAGATAGCTTTTAAATAGCCTATTTAATGTGTTTTAAAAAATTCATTCTTTCTCCTAATACTCTTACAATAAAAATTCCGGATGCTGTTGGGTAATAAAAAATTACATGAGAAATATATCTATACCTAAATAACATTTTCTTACCAGTTGAAAGATATCTTTTACCATGATTAGGATTTTCACTTAAAAATTCTAAGGCTTTTTCTAATCCTATAGCGTATTTTTTAGATTGTTCAATCCCAAATTTTTCAATGGTATATAAAGCAATGCCCCTTAAATCTTCTTTAGAGCGTACACTTAATAGGTACTTATTTTTTTTGCTCATATTCTTTTATCGCTTCATCCCATATACTAGAGATTGTTGCATCAGATGGCCCACTTTCTATACCATCAATTAATGCTTCTTGTAAATCAACTATATATTTTCTGCTTTCTTGGTCTTTACGTATAACATCCCTTATATATTCGCTGTCATTAGTGTAAAACCCTTGTTCTATCAAACTTTTTATATAAGTGTCTTGTTGTTCTGTAAATGTTATTGATTTTCTTATAACTCCCATTTGAACCAAATTTAATATTATTGGTGCAATATATATAATACCTGCGCATTTTCCAAATACAAATACAATTATTCTCATTCCACATACATTTGCCTTCTCCTCTGCCCGTCCGCAAAAAAAGTGATTACTCCTAATGCGGTATAAAGCTAAATCTCATTATGATGTGGTTTCGCTCCGCTAAACTTACGTTTCTCGCTCTGCCGAAATGATAAGATGCCCTTTAAAGTTTAAAGAAACAGGGGTTTAACCTTTAACTTGATAATAAACAATTTCTGTATGTTTGTAAAATATTGATACAAACACAGTAATCAAGACATAAATTTTGCAATTCAACCAAACTTAGCGACGATTGAACCCAAAGCCATTTTATAAACCGGCCAAAAATTTAATATTTGACCCATAATTTAATTATATTTTGCCTTAATTTAAGAACTAATCACAATAGCCTATCTTTTCTAAGATTATACCAATTATGCTTTTAGTTACACTTTTATCGAATTACTATGCTTATAAATAAAGAAAAACGTATAAAATATTTAGGCTTTGACGACTTTTGGTTTTCGGTTCTAGGCATTCTGATTATAGGTATTGCTTCAACCTACCTCTTTAATGCGTCAATTTTTAGCTTTTCTTTTGTTGAAGTAATTATAACGCTTGTTGTGGTCTTTCTCTTTTCGATAACAGATTGGATTATTAACAGGGCGTTCATGATTTTTTTACGTAAAAAATATCCCCACCTAAAAGACAGTGTCCAGCGTATTATATTTTTGCTGTTTGCCATTGTTTTCACAGTAGTTACAGTTGATTTTATTGGAACAAAATTATTTTCTTATGTAGGGTTAAATGTCAACTATAACTTTCAAAAACGAACCAAAGCCTTAGTAACCATAATTCTCATCAGTATTATGACAATGGCTATCTACGAAGCCATTTATTTTTATGTACGGCTCAAAAAATCAGTTAGGGAAGAAGAACAGGCAAAGCAAGCCATCATTCAGGCGCAATTGGATGCTCTTCGCAATCAGGCGCAACCGCACTTTTTCTTTAATACCCTTAATACGCTACGCGATATCATCGACCAAAACCCCAAGGAAGATGCTAAAGAATTTGTAGACAAACTGTCGGATATGTATCGCTTTCTTCTGGAAGCAGGCAATGCCAATGTGATTCCGCTTCGGGATGAGTTAAAATTTTCTAAGGCATATATCCATATACAATCGGAACGGTTCGGAGATAATCTGAAATTGAATTGGAATATTCCGGAAGCTTCACCTGACGCAATGATTGTACCCATGAGCCTACAACTTTTATTGGAAAATGCCATTAAGCACAATGTAATTTCCAACGCTAAACCGCTAGAAGTAATTATAAAGATTAAGGATGATTATATTATTGTGGGTAATAGAATCCGGGCAAAATCGACACAACTGCCATCAACAAAAGTTGGGCTTAAAAATATTGAAAAGCGGTATGCCTTGATTACCAAGAAGCCAGTTATCATTCAGAATGACGGAAATCAATTTACTGTTTCGCTTCCCTTATTAAAACCATCAGAACAAAAGAATAGCCATGAAAATATTAATTATTGAAGATGAACCACGGGCAGCAAGCCAATTACAAGGCTTGCTAAAAGCATGTAATTTCGATTATGAATTGTTAGATATCATCGATACCGTTGAAAGTGCCTTGCTATGGTTTCAAAAAAATACCACTCCTGATTTGGTGTTTATGGACATCCAACTGGCCGATGGATTGAGCTTTGAGATTTTTCAAAAGATAGAAGTAGAAGCTCCGATTATATTTACAACGGCTTTTGATCAATACGCTATCCAAGCTTTTAAAGTGAATAGTGTAGATTATCTGTTAAAACCCATTCAAAAAAATGATTTGAATGATGCTTTGGATAAATTCTTGAAGTCGAATCAACCAACTGCTATCAATCCTTCCATATTAAAGCAACTGCTTGGTAGTATGCAGCCACCCACCAAAAGAGAGGGTTTGTTGGTTAAAGAAGGTGGTGGATTTGTACAAATTAAAATTTCAGACTTGCTATATTGCTATTCTGAGGATAGCATCACTTTTGGCGTAACTTCAAAGAAACGCTTTATTATCAATGAAACAATGGATGAATTATTTGATTCATTAGATCAGAACATCTTCTTTAGAATCAATCGCGGACAAATCGTTGCAAAATCTTCCATTCAGAAAATGTACCCGTATTTTAATCATCGCGTCAAACTGTCTGTTTCCAATCCACGTGATCAAGAATTTATCGTTAGCAGGCCCAAAACCGGTGATTTTAAGAAGTGGATGAATCTGTAGGAAGGCTCAATAACAGTAGTTGTTTTTTTCTTATCCAAGAAATCGAATCATTAAAAATCTTGTCTAATAAATCTAACATAAATCATTGTTAAGGCTACCATTCCTAAAATAGAACCTTATTTCAACCCTCCAGCCAAGTTTTCTACTGCAAATCAAGAGCCAATGCGTTTATCGTGAGGCCAACACAAAAAAGTTATTTCAAGAAACATATATAAATACGGGTGGTTGATTACAGTTCAACAACCTTTTACGATGCCCCAGCAAAAACGCCTGTTTTGAGAAGAAGGTTAAACGGATATTGCACCTGTATTAATTTAAAAAATAAAAAAATGACTTTAGCTACAAAAATAATCCGAACCTCATTAATTGTACAGTTACTGCTTTGTGGGCTGCTTACATTTGGCCAAAATGCAACAATGCCATCTTCAATTCATCAATCTGTTCAATCGCACACCGATGCCATTTTTGATAGTCTTGTAAAAATTCGTAGAGACTTCCATGTCAATCCTGAAGTTTCAGGGAAAGAAAAAAGGACTTCTGAAAAGATTGCTGCTTATCTATTAGCCTTAGGGCTCGAAGTTAAAACCGGCGTGGGAGGCTATGGTGTTGTTGGCATCTTAAATACGGGTAGAGCCGGAAAACGAATTGCATGGAGAGCCGATATTGATGCCATGCCATCAGATATACCGGATGTTGTAGATTTTTCATCAAAAAATAAAGGAGTAAGGCATATTTGCGGCCATGATGTACATACTACCATAGGCATGGGAATCGCCAATGTTTTGGCGAGCCAAAAGGAAAAATTAGAAGGTACCATCTATTTTGTTTTTCAACCTGCGGAAGAAATGAATAAAGGCGCAAAAGCAATGATTGCGGACGGATTGTTTAATCTGATTAAACCTGATGAAATTTATGGGCTGCATATATCTCCATACCCTGTTGGTACAATAGCCACTAAATCGGCTAATGTATATACTCATTTTACGATTGTTGAAATAGCATATAAAACATCTAACAACCCAGATGCTTTGGTTGATTTTACAAAAAAAATGATGATGAGCGCTCAAACCTATGGCCCAAACGCAAAATTTTGGGATAATAACAATCTTTTTAGCCCTGAGTTAGGAGTAACGAATCCAAATACCATTTATAAAGATTATACGGCCTTGATGAGTGATTTTTATATTAAAAAATCTAGCGATACGCTGAAAATAAGAGTAGTACTTAATGCTAGTACTAAGGAACGATTGGATGCGTTTTTAGCCTTGATAAAAAGCAATATTGAAACGTCTAAGTATTCTAAAGAATTACTATCCGTTCGGTTTAATTTTCAGAAGGGGTTGCCTGTTATGGAAACTCCTATGAATGATGAAGAATTGACAAATAAAACTACGAAAAGTATTTCTAGTATCTATGGAAAGCAAGGTGTTATTCCCTTATATGGAGTCCCACCATTTCAATTTAGTGATGATTTCGCATATTTTCAGAAATCTGTACCCGGTGTCTATTACTTTTTGGGTGGGTCAAATCCAGAGAAAGGTATTGTTGCAATGCCGCACACTCCTAACTTTGAAGTAGATGAAGAATGCATCAAAACAGGCGTAAACTATTTTTCTTCAATGATTATTGAAAGGCTTAATGATTGACATTTACTTTTTATATAGCCCTGTAAAACGTTGGTTTTATGGGGCTTTACATTATTATGTTTATAATATGGCGTTATGTAAAAGCGCAACAGAATTACAATTTGACATATTAAGGAACAAACTCAAATGTTTCATTGGAAAATACAGAACCTCCACCAATATATGCCTTTCCGTTTAAGGAAAAGACAAAGTTATCTCTTCTTGATTTTCCTATATTATAAGACTGTTGCCATACATTGCTCACCGGGTCATATTTCCATGATTCTATATTATTGTACCCCGAGCCTATTACATACCCAAATCCGCCCAAACTAAAACCGGTATTTCCACTAGAAAATGCATAAGGATTATCGGCAATTCGAGCCCATGTATCTGTTATAGGGTTGTATGACCATGCATCTGTATCACCGGAACTCATCGCACCTCCGGTAAAATACCCAATTCCGTTTATTACAAAAGAAGCCGTAAACAATCTCCTACTAATTGGCACATCACTAACTCTTGCCCATTGATCATTTGCAGGGTTGTATTTATAGAAATCACTATAATCGATTGAGGGATAGGATATAAAATCAATTCCTAAGCCTATATATATATTGCCATCTATTGAAAAATGTGTTGCCCCTCCCCTTTTATTTCCTATAAAACTACTTTTTTTAGTCCAAGTATTTGCTAAAGGGTCATATTTCCAAAAATCATTAGCATCATTTGGCAAATAGACAAAAAGATTCGTTCCATCAGATTCAAAAACACCTCTTCCCCAATATTCATCTATTGTAAAAGGGAGCGTATTTCGTCGCCATGACAAGTCACTTGAATTAAATTTCCACAAGTAATAAGTGTTATTAAAAAAATCTCGAGACTTTGCAATAATATAAGCTGTTCCTTGTGCAACTACGGCATTATTTAAGTTACCATTGAAATTAAAAGGAAGGTTATCTGCCACCATTATCCATTTGTCTAAGATGTCAACATCAAATTCATATTCAGAAATCAAATCCAATACCTGTATTTTTATCTTAGCTTTCCTCCTCGGAAATGGCCCCCATGGAACTTTAACAGTATAAGTACCGTCACCCCCCGAGATAATTTGACTTTCAATATCTTCAATGGTTACTATATTTTTCGATAGTATCGGATGAAAATTGTTTACTTGTATCGTAGCTTCATTATTGGCAAATATACCTTGTGCAACAAATGTAATTACCGGTGGCATTAACGAAAAATTGGTGTCATACGTTGCTTCATGTGAGTCTGAAATTACTTTAATAGCTTCAGAACTGCTTTCTAAGTCATCAGGAACCAATACTTTTATAGTATTTGCGTTTGATGTGACAACCGTAGCCCGAATATTGCCGAAATAAATTTGATTATCAAATGATTGCCTACTAAAATTTTCACCTGAAATGGTTATAGTATCTCTAAATGTACCCATAATCGGAGTTATTGCGGTTATCCTAGGGAGAAGAAGTTCAAAATCTTCTCTTGATTTTACCACTTCATTGGCAACTTCTATATAAATAGGAACTCTTTGATCATTTAAATCTCTAGGTACAATACAAGTAATCGTAGAATCTGTACTACTGAGAACTCTTGATTCTAAATCTTTAAAACGAACGTTATTTTCTTCTCTTCTAAAACTGAAATACTTACCTTTTAAATGAATGGTATCTCCCCATTTTCCTACTCTTGGCGAAAACGAGTCAAATACTACCGGAGTACTTCCCAAACTCACAAATGTTACCGGTTTTCCATAGACTAAATATTGATCGGTTTTTAGATAAGCTCTTACAAAAAATAATTGATCTTTGGTGAGTGTTGTTAGAATTTCAGCAGAGAATTCATTATTGGTAATATTATTTGTTAGTACCCTTTTGTTAGCATTGCTGATTGTAAGGTCTTCTCTGTTGCCCCAAACAAAACCGTGTTCTATAATTTGCAAATTTCCGTCATTGCTTATTGTTGCATTAAAAACAGCACCTGATTCAGAAATATTAGTGACTTCTAATGTTTGAACACGCGGATATGGCCTTGTACCTCCAACATCTTTTGTACAATAGACTAAACTAAACATTAGCAACCAAAAAATAAACGTCTTAATTGTTTCTGATTGTTCATATTAAAAACTTAAACCTATTAATAATTTAATATTTGGTAAATTATAGAGAATTGAAGAACCGAAAGAATTATAAACTTTTCCACTTGAAGAAGTATACCTCACTTCTATAAAACTATTAAGCTTGTTTGTAATAGGCTTATTCATACCGACACTTCCCCAAAAACCTACTCGTGTTTCATCTAAAACAAGTGGTAAGCCCTCTATTGTCTGTACTATGTTATTGGCTTCTCTCTCTATAGACCAGTTAGAATTTGATTCTGTTGTGATAATAGTTGAAATTCCTGCCGCAAAATATGGCGTAATGAATTTTTTAGGGAAAGTATATCGTAAGCCAACAGGAATTTTTATTTGTTTTAATGTTATCCCAATATCATTTCTTTCAGTAATATTTCCGAATGTTATCACATCGAAAGCACTATAAGAAGCACTTAAATAGGATACTTCTGTATAAAATGAAATTCTTTCATATACCCTAGGGAATGAAAAATTCAAAAACAAAGCCGGAGAAATAGAATTGTCATTAGAAAAATTTCCCGAAAAATTTCTTATTTCAGAAAGCAATTTAGGCGTAAGGGTAATGGAAGACGAATTCATCCCGAGCGATACGCCAACGTGCATTTGAAACCATCGTTTACCAGCCTTAAATGAAATACTAGCCTCATTACTACAACTATTATACTTTTCAATTAATCTGGTGAGCGATTTTTCACCATATAAGGTTCTTTCTACTTTTCCTTTAACCGACGAACAATCAGCCAATAGGTATTTTAATACTCCGATATATCTCTTAGCGTTTTTTGTAGTTTTTTTCCCATTAGCACTTACGGCTTGCCGTTTATTGTCTAATTTATGTAATATTGAATCATTCTTTCTAAGAAAAAAAGTCCCTTTTAATTTATAAAGTGTAGCCTTGCCCCTCACCAGTACTTCAATAAACACCTTTTCAATAGTGTTGTTTACTGTTGGCATTCCTTTAGATTCAAAGTATGCGCCATTTTGAAAACCATAACCCTGTATTTGGTTGGGGAAATAAGTTACAATGTCACTATTTTTTGAAGGTTTAAAATCACAAAGAGTAAATTTTTTATAACTCTCTCTATAGTCAATCAAACCGGGTAAAGTGTCTTTTTTATTTGTGATAATATTCCTTTTCTAAAATCTCTTTGTGAATGTATATTTTGAAAAAAACACAGTGTAAATAATAATAATAAGCATGTTTTTTTCCAATAGGATTGTATATTTTTCATGTATAGCGAAAAGTTAACTATGAATGTATGTTTAGCGAATAAAAGCCTACCTATATTTTAGGCTACAAATATAGCCGGATTTTAAAAGTAATGCAAATTGCCATGCAATAAATTTGACTTTTTTTTGCCCTATTCCCCTGCCTAGACCAGATTGAACGGACAAGCAGTGCACTGTATAACTTGCCTTACGAAATGATGTAAAAGAATATTATAAAGCGCCTATAGTAATTTCTATACTGTAATAGCCTCCTCGGCTCATTCCTTCCATTCGATAAGGTTATAAAGTAATGTAGTAATACCGCGATTCAAAGTCAAACCGCTATATGCCTAACATCATTATTTATAAACACAGAACCATTGGGTGTTGTCATTGCCCGGTTTGTTTACTGTTTTGAGTCTATTCCCTACTATCAGTGTATGTTATTTCCTGCAATTTCCTTAAAAAATCGGGTTCTGAAGGGTGAAAAAAATCGAGTGCTACCAAGTTTAGGTTTTTATCAACTACCAAATACCTCGGAATTGATTGCAATTCTATCATTTTTAGAAATTCTTTATTCGCAGAATTTTTTTCTAAGAAATAGGACGCTGTCAACTCCAATTCACTACTTTTTGTTTTCCATTTATCTTTATCATCTGTTTTGTCCACACTTATACTAATAATTGCTATGGTATTGGGCATGTCCATTTTTTTCATGGTTTTCATACCGTCAATACACGGAGCACACCATGTTGCCCAAAAGTCAATTAGATAATAATTTGACGGATGTTGCTTGACAACTTCTGCAAAAGAAAGTTCGCCGAAAGAATGGTCAAACAGCTTTAGGTTTTTCAATTTTTTTGTAAATTCTTGTTTGTCAATACGGATGATTTGACTATCGATTTCAACTTTATGCGCTTTGTACAACGCTGTTCCCTGCAACCATTTATAGGCCGGTGAAAAATATTTACTGCCTTCATTTTCAGTATTTCTTAGGAAATTAAAAACCCCTATTGCCAACAATTCAATGTATTCGGGACTGTAATTCTGCGTATTCAATTGGTCAAAATTAAAAGTTGCGATTCGGTTTTTTACATAGAAATAAATCAAAAACCCTAAAGGCTTGCCACCGATGGGGTCTTTAAGCTCTTTTATATAATCTTCTACACGTTTGTCTAAAGGATATAGTTTTTGTAATGTATTGATATAGTGGTAATCATTTAATCGGGCGTGTAATTTTTTTCCTACAGCGGTATATTGCTGCTGATAGAAATGATGGAGGCTATCCAATTCTTTTTCCAATTGTTTTTTAGTTTTTGATTTGCTTAGTTTTAAGCCCAACTTCTTATAATCACGAAATAAGTCATCGACGCTACAATTGTCAGTATTACTTTTTAAATGAACATCGCCATTGTCATATTCAAAACGAAGGCTTGAAATACTTTTATCGATTAAATAATAGTGATGAAACAATTTTACAGAGCCATCTACTAGCCTACCACCACCAAAATAGAGAACCTGATTATCATAAATTTTTAATATGTTTTTTACAATCACAGTATCCTTTTCACTCCGATTCACAAAATTCAAATAGTTCGAACGCAAATAGCGATCAGCCATATTAAACCCCGTTTTTGATTTATTCACAAAAATCATAGAAATTGACAAAGAGTCTTTTGTCAAAAATTCTTCTTGCAATGCATTGTCTATTAGTTTATCCTTTAAAAAATTAGTAGTTTCTTGTTCTTTCTTGCAAGAACTAAAAGGTAAAACAACTATTAAAAACAGCAGGCAATTTAGCCTGCTGTAATGAAAAAGATTTTTTATCATACTAAACTGATTAACTATTGTCCAAAACCATCATGCTCACAATCATAAAAACACCTTGAAACCGTTTTATCATTTGTAACTAAACTTGCACATGTAGAATTAGCCGTTGAAGATGCTACATTTCCATTATCTGTAGCCACTGCAATTTCCAAAACATCTCTACCTCCATCAGTACTTAAAATTGTAAAACGACAATTAATACTACCCCCGTGGATACCAACTTGTTCTTTTTTGGTGAGTACGGTTACTCCCCTTAAATTCATAATGTTTTTTAACATAATTTTAAAATTAAAAATTAATACTAGTCTTAATCCTTTTTAGACATTTAAGACTTATGTCCCGCTTATCCATAAAAATTTTACTTATCTATATTGTACAAACTAATTTTTGTTGAAAAACTATTTGTTAATTTACAACTCAATTACGTTAATAAAATATCCGTTAAATTTTATTTTTCCTTATAAAACCACCTGCTTTGCAGGTGGTCATGTTCTTCTGGCTTTGCCTATCTTTGTTGTATGGGCAAATATAAGAAACTTAGTCATGTAATTTATAAATGTGAATATCATATTGTATGGGTTCCAAAGTATAGGCTTCGAATATTAAAAGGAGATATAAAGACATTGTTGGATAGGGACATTCGTTTGCTTTGTGAATGGAAACAATGTGAGGTTCAAGAATTAAACATTCAAGAAGACCATGTTCATTTACTTATTTCGGTTCCTCCAAAAGTTTCTATATCAAAATTGATGGGAGTTCTAAAAGGGAAACTAGCAATAAAATTATTCAAGAGTTATCCAAAACTAAAACAAAAGCCTTACTGGGGAAATCATTTTTGGGCAAGAGGTTATTTTGTGAGTACAGTTGGATTAGATGAAGAAATAATAAGAAAATATGTAAAATATCAAGAGAAGGAAGAAAAAATCATTGAAGATAATCAACAGAGGTTTGATTTTTGAGACAGGTCTTTGAGCCCCTTTTAGGGGCAACCAAAAGCCACCTTCTTAGAAGGTGTGATTTTTACTTTAAAGCTTAAACTTAGCAAAAAATCACTGGGATTTTAGCGACAGGGATAAAATTAATAATTTTCTATAAATATTAAAATATTTCTAAACAAAGAATCGATTATTATTAACAATATTTAAGAAAGTTTGTAG
>DRQI01000315.1 GCA_011330545.1 Flavobacteriia bacterium | reverse complement strand
TATCTTTAATAATTTGAGCCAATGCCTCGATACTCTGGTCTTCGCCACATCCTATATTGATATGTGTATTTTTAATTTCCCGGCCTGTTTTTAAACTTTCAAAATCGATATGTTCCATAATGTGTACACAAGCACTTGCCATGTCGTCGGCATGAAGAAATTCGCGCCTAGGCTTGCCGGTACCCCACAATACTATTGAAACATCGCTACAAGCCGATTCAGACCGTGATGGATTACATTTTATTCCGTATTTTTTAAGTATTGCCAAAATTTTATCGTCAGCGGCATTACCATCAATTTTTTCTATCGGATTTTTATCCAAATCTAATCTTATGGCCTGCCAATCATTATTTTCTAAACATTTACCTAAATGCATTTTTCTAATCAATGCCGGTAGTACGTGTGATTTTTCAAGGTCGTAATTATCATTAGGCCCGTATAGGTTGGTTGGCATTACTGAAATAAAATTTGTATTGTATTGTATGTTATACGATTCGCACATTTTTATACCGGCTATCTTTGCAATGGCATAGGGTTCATTGGTATATTCTAATTCTGATGTTAGCAAATATTCTTCTTTTAAAGGTTGTGGTGCATTTTTCGGGTAGATACAAGAACTTCCTAAAAACAACAGCTTTTTTACCTTATTCAGATACGAATAGTGTATTACATTATTTTGAATCTGAATATTTTCATATATAAACTGTGCCCTATAGGTATTATTGGCAATAATGCCTCCTACTTTGGCAGCGGCAAGAATCACATACTCGGGCTTTTCATTTTCAAAGAAACTTTTTACTTCTTCTTGATTGATAAGGTTTAATTCTGATGAAGTCTTTCCTATTAAATTGGCATACCCTTTGTTTTTTAGGTTACGCCATATCGCAGAACCTACCATACCCCTATGCCCAGCAATATAAATTTTAGCATTTACATCCATACTTTTACGTCAGTACTAGTTATTCGTAATAATTCATCGTTGTATACCCGCCGTCTTTTAAGAATTGATCTTTTTGCATCAACTTCAAATCATTTTCTACCATCTCTTTTATGAGTGCTTTTAAATCGTATTCGGGTTCCCAACCTAATTCGGTTTTTGCTTTTGAGGGATCTCCTATCAATAAGCTAACTTCTGTGGGCCTAAAGTAACGCGGGTCAATGGCTATGAGTTCTTTTCCGATTTCTACTTGGTATTTCGGATTTGAACAGGCTTTTACATAGCCTTTTTCGTCAACACCCTTGCCTTTAAATTCTAACTCGACACCTACTTCTTGAAATGCCATTCTTACAAAATCTCTTACCGAGGTAGTTACTCCTGTAGCAATTACCCAGTCATCGGGTTTATCGGCTTGTAACACCATCCACATCATGCGTACATAGTCTTTGGCGTGTCCCCAGTCTCTTTTTGCATCTAAATTGCCCAAATAGACCTTATCTTGTAAGCCAAGTGCTATCCTAGCAGCGGCACGCGTAATTTTTCGCGTAACGAAAGTTTCCCCCCGAATGGGTGATTCGTGATTGAATAAGATACCATTACTGGCAAAAATATTGTAGGCTTCCCTGTAGTTTACGGTTATCCAATAGGCATACATTTTTGCAACGGCATAAGGCGACCTCGGATAGAAAGGTGTTTTTTCTGATTGCGGCACTTCTTGTACCAAACCGAACAATTCTGAAGTGGAAGCCTGATAAATTTTTGTCTTTTTTTCTAATTTTAATATCCTAATGGCTTCTAAAAGCCGTAATGTTCCTAAACCATCTGCATTGGCGGTATACTCAGGTGTATCAAAACTAACTTTTACGTGTGACATGGCTGCCAAATTGTAAATTTCATCGGGTTGTACTTCTTGAATGATTCTGATTAAATTGGTACTATCAGTCATATCACCGTAGTGCAAAATAAAGTTGGCATTTTCTATATGCGGGTCTTGGTACAAGTGGTCTATCCTATCGGTATTGAATGAGGATGAACGTCTTTTTAAGCCATGTACGGTATATCCTTTTTTTAATAAAAATTCGCTTAAATAGGCACCGTCTTGGCCTGTTACTCCGGTTATTAAGGCTATTTTTTTTGTCATCTGTTTCTTTTAATTTTTACTTTAAAATACTGTTTTTTTGATTTTTCTGAGTATAATTTAAGAGTGTTTCTTTCCAATCTTCAGCAATATTTAACACCGCTTTATTTGAGAAGTGAATACCGTCATATCTAAACTCTTTACCGATATAAATATCTGTATCAGGCCCCAAATATACATTGTTATTATTTTTTTGTGCCAGTTGCTTCTGGGCTTCTCTAATTTCATTATTAATACGGTTTTTCGCTATTGGATTATAAGAGGTGAGCGATAAAAATACCGGTGCGTCAATTGCATATCTTCTCAACGTTTGTAAAATTTGGTTGAATGAAGACTTATAATTTTCGCGTTTGGTTTGTAATGCATTATCTTGTTCTCCTTGTTGCCACAATATATGTGTCGGCATTATTTTATGGGCTTGCAGTTGTTGCAATGTATTTACTAATTTATGATTGTATTTTCCTTTAGCGCTCCAATCAAAAACCGTAGAACTTCCTTCTGCAATGCATATAATTAATACTCGTTCGATGGCACTTTCTTCAATGATACGTTCTGAAAAAGGTATCCATATACTTCCTTTACTACCCGATGCCCCCGGCAAAGGGTCTTTTGCCTGTTTGAGTTCATTGCCAAAAAAAGTTGCTATATTTTTGTCTGTGGTATACCGTTTTTCGGTATAATTAGCCGCATTTGATTGCCCTAATATTAATAATATCATTGTGTTATCATTCTCTCGAAAATTACGCAATGCTTTGTTTAGTATTTCTTTTTTCTTGTTATTTTGAAATTTTAAAAACAAAACAATCAATACAGTAATGACTACTACAACTGTTATTATATTAAGTATTTTTTTCAAAATACTTAATAAATTTTTCATTGTCTAAAAACAGTTCATAGTTTTCTTGCAACCATTTTTCATCTTTATCCCACCATTTTATTTCTTCAAGGGCTTTTATGGTATTCTCGTCCAATCGATATTTAATATGTTTTGCGGGTACACCTCCTACTACTTCATAGGGTTGTACATCTTTGGTAACTATAGAGCCTGCGGCTACAATGGCTCCGTTACCAATGGTAACTCCTCCCATAATAATAGACTTACTGCCTATCCACACATCATTGCCCAACTCAATCTCTTGGAATTCTTTAAAATAATTTTTATCTGAAAATGTATCAAAAGGTTTATTGGTTGCATAAAATGTAGGGTGTGTAGAAATTAAATTGGTAGGATGTTTTCCTAAACCAAATTGAACTTCAGGCCCTATAGAGCAAAATTTGCCGATGCGCGTATGGTTTACATGGGTTTTAGCATTTATATAGCTATAATCACCGATGGCAGCATTTTTAAATTGTACTTCTGAACCCAAAAAAACATGTTTTCCGATGGTAGCATTTTCAATAGCCACAAACATCTCAACCCGCAAGTTTTTTTCTTTGTATCGTTTAAGCAGTTTATTTTTCTTATAATGTGCGTACAACATTCTAGGGCTTAAAAGAATAGCAATATTTTTTTTATTTATTCCAAATGCCATGTGCTCTTTGATTGACTAGTTTAAAATATTGTATGGGTGCTATAAAGGGCGAATAGAAATTTGCAACAATGGTAGCTACCACTACACTTTCAATTCCCCAATGTAGGTATTTTATAAAGAATAAGGCTGTCGGAATAAAAATAATCACTCCAATTATAAGTGAATACATTTGAACGGATAGCTTCCCAACCCCATTGATAAACATATTGAATACGCCTCCAAATGTAAAGAGTAAAAAGTATAGCAATAATGCTACTTTTAATCTATCAGAAATAATAATAGTTTTCATTTTATCTTCACCTATCCAAAAATCAAAAAACAGATCAGACGATAAGAATAAAATCAAGGCTAACACTACCATTCCGCCCCAAACGTAGAGAAGGTTTTTTGTAGTATTTTTTATCCAACTAATATCTTTTGTTACCCACGCTTCGGTATAAGCCGCCCAAAAAGGGGAAATGATAATGGTAAACACCATCATTATTACCGAGAATAATTTATAGGCAATATTAAATGGGGTTACCTCGGCCGGGCCATAAAATTGAGCAATTATAATTTCAGAAGACTGAAACATGATTAAGGCGGAAATCTGAATAAAGAAAAATTTAAATCCAAGATTCAAAAGGTCTTTGGCATACTTAAATTTAACATATTTTATAGAGGGGGCAATCTCTTTATAATCATTTTTATAAAAATAAATCGTTGCCACCACTAGTACCAACACCGGAACTACACTTAAAATCCAAGCCAGGTAGATTAATGAACCTTTAGTGGTAAGGGTGAGGATATAAATAAGTATTAATGACAAAAAATTGCCAATAGGCCCAAAGGCATTGGCAATTGCCGGGCGTTGGTCTGCCGCCAATACAATACCTATTAATTTGATTACAAACCGCAAGAAAAAGAATCCAAAAACTATCAGTGCAATGATACTGAGTTCTTTAGACATACTTTTATCGGTATTTAAAATAACGGTCCAGTCAATAAAGAAATTAGCCACAAAAAATATTAAAGCAACAATACTTACTACAATCCCTAAGATGGCATAGGTAGTACTGACATAGGTTTTTCCTAATTTATAATCTTTTACTGCCAG
>DRQI01000314.1 GCA_011330545.1 Flavobacteriia bacterium | reverse complement strand
TACAAAACTGCCAACACCAAAACGGTTGTCGATGCAAACAATACCATATTCAGCCCTAAATGTTGCTTAAAAAACAAGGTGCTAAAAAGGAGTGCGGTAAGTAACGAAATGATTTTTTTGTTCATAATTATAAGTATTAAAGTACTTTGAAATTCAAAGTATTTATTTAAAAAAATTTACTGCTGCATTCTAATAATTTTTTCCAATGCCGCAATGTGTTTTTTAAAGGCTTCGGCTCCTATGGCCGTAGTACTGTATTTTGTATTTGGCTTTCTACCGATAAATTCTTTGGTAACCGTGATATAGGCCACTTTCTCAAGGGCTTTTAAATGGCTCGCCAAGTTTCCGTCGGTTACTTCTAACAATTCTTTTAAGGTATTAAAATCAACAAAGTCATTGACCATCAAAGCAGACATGATACCCAATCGCACGCGATGGTCAAAAATTTTATTGATATTTTTAATAATACTATGCACTACCTTTTCTTATCTAATTTAATATAAATCAATGCACCGTATATAATGTGCAATACGCCAAAACCCAACATCCAGAAAAATAGGCCATTCCCTAAAAATAACATAGAAACCAATCCGAGTACGACTTCCAAAAGGCCTAAATATTTTACCGTACTCAAGGTAAATTTACTCGCGTTAAACAATGCCAATCCGTAAAAAATAAGCATCGTTGGTGCAATTAACGCATAGTCTCCCCGATATATTAAGAGCAGGGCAAAAATACCACCCGTAGCCAAGGGTATGATAAAACTTACCAGCAACTGCCGAGATGCGGGTGCCCACATTTTTTCATTATTCTGAACCGCTTTGCGCTTGGTAAGCACATAGGCTGTAACCACAGACAGCGTTGCCACAGTGCCGGCAATTAAAATCAGCATCAATTCTAAATTCAATATTGAAGATTCATAAGTTTCGCCTCTTTCCAACCGGCCGTAATCTGTTAATAATTTATACGCAATAGCACCTCCTATAAGTGCGTATACACCTGCCAAAATCCCTGAAATTCCGCTCAATGAAAGAAACCGTGTAGAGCGGTTCATAATGTTTTTGATTTCAGAAATATCTTTTAAATAATCTTTTTCAGTCATAATAAAAGTACTTTGAAATGCAAAGTTAAATAAATTTTTGAATAAAAAAAGCCTACTCGTAACTTTTTCATTTTTGGCAACTATTCAGGTGCTTCATTTTGAGGCAGAAAATAGTTATTTTATAGACGAAAGGTGAGTTCCTGAATAGTTGCCATTTTTACAAGCAACAAAACAACGTTAAAATTAGTGTTAAATACAAAAGTTATAAAAACCCAAACCGCTATTTTTCTTATTTTAGTGAAAATAAAAAATCAAACTATTATGAACACACAACAAGTAGCTAACCGTTTAGTAGAAATGTGCCGTAAAGGTGAGAACATGCAAGCCATAGAAGAATTGTATGCCGACAATTGTGTAAGCAAAGAAATGCCCGGTATTCCCGGAGAAGTCGTTTCAGGCAAAAGTGCCATCACCCAAAAAAGCCAAGATTGGTATAATAGTGTAGAAAAATTTCACGGAGGTGGTGTTTCTGACCCTCAAGTGGCGGGCAATTATTTTACCTGTACCATGGATATGGATATTACCTTTAAAGAAAGGGGTAGAATGCAAATGGAAGAAGTTTGCCTCTATGAAGTAAATGACGGTAAAATTGTAAGCGAACAGTTTTTTTATGCCATGCCTTCTTAACAGAGTAGTTAATAATGAATTTTACTGGTATTTGATAAACAGGCTTAGTATTTTAAAACCTACTGAGCCTTTAAAATTTAAACCGGTACTTTTAATTATAGATTGTTTTCTTTAAAGTAACCATTCCGAATACGATAGGCAGTATCCCAAAACCAATTGCTAAAAACAACAGCTCTCTATCGTAAATAAAATAGGCTAAGATTGCTAAAAGTATTGCCACAAACCCAATATATTTTATTTTACCGGAAGAAAGCCGGTTTGTATTCAACAACAATACTCCATATAAAAATAACGATAGTGGCGTTAGCAAACTATAATACCCTTGATTGGCAATGACTATAAGCACTGCTATAAAAAACAATACCAATAGCAAGGTTTGAAAACGCAATTTTTTAGAAAGTAAATTCCATCCTTTTCCAGCTTGTTTTTTTACTTTTCTACGGGCTCTCCACCAAAGAGTAAGCAGTGAAATGCCTATCATAACAATTACCAAACCCATAATGCCCATTTCTAATAAAGCTATGGGCAATTGTGATGAACCTCCAAAACCGTCACCATAAGAACTCGTTAACACATCTAAGACATATACCATCAACAGTCCGTAAATTCCCAATAAAATCCCCGAAAAACCTCGTAATGAAAAATAAGAAATACCTTGTGCCATTGTTGCTAATAATTGTACACAAGTTAGTTTAATATTTTTAGAGTGCAAAAAATGATTATTTTTGAGAAATGAATCCTGCCGAAAATTACATCCTTCGCCAACCCGAACCTTACCGTTCAATACTACTCCATTTACAATTAATTATAGAAAAAACAATTCCTGCTTTAGAGTTAAAATACAAATATAAAATTCCGTTTTACTATCTCGAAGGAAAACCTTTTTGTTACCTCAATCAGTCAAAAGACTATGTAGACCTGGGTTTTTGGAAAGCGGCTTACCTCACCGTTCATCTAGCTTATATGACTACTGCCAACCGTAAAATGATGAAGTCTTTGCGTTATAAAACAGTAGCCGAAATCAACCGACAAATTGTAATTGATATCTTACAAGATGCCTATTCGGTTAAAGACAAGAAATTTCATAAATAGTTGATTATTAATAGAATATAAGTGTTTTAATCATCAAATTTCCTTCCTAGGTTAAATAAAACTATGGTTATCAGGCTATAAAAAGTTTTCAACCACAAGTTGTTATTAATTTTTTTTTTCGGGTTTATACCGTATCTTTTTCCATAGTATTTTTGTATCGCTCTAGTAAATTTTAACCTTACCCTACTAATGACCGAAGAAACCACAACAACCAAAAAATTTACTTATAAAGAAGTATTAACCGCTTCGCTTCGCTATTTTAATGGAGACGAATTGGCTGCCACCACATGGATAAACAAGTATTGTTTAAAAGACAAAAAAGGGAATTTTTTAGAGAAAACTCCTGATGATATGCACCACAGGATGGCGGCTGAATTTGGAAGAATAGAAGCTCGCTATGCCGAAAAAGAAACCGTAATTGACACGTTATCCCCGTACGGAAAAATCAGAAAACCCCTTACTTCAAAAAAAATATACCGCTTGTTTAAAGATTTTGACTATGTGATTCCGCAAGGCAGTGTAATGTACGGCTTAGGCAATCACCACGTTATTGCTTCATTGTCAAATTGTGTAGTAATCCCTTCTGTATTAGATTCTTATGGTGGTGTTTGTTATACTGACCAACAGTTAGCACAATTGTTTAAAAGGCGTTGTGGCGTAGGTGTAGACTTATCAAAATTACGTCCGAAAGATGCCACGGTTTCTAATGCCGCAGGCACTACCACCGGCGCTGTTTCTTTTATGAACCGCTTTTCAAATACTACACGCGAAGTAGCCCAAAACGGCCGGCGTGGTGCCTTGATGCTTACCATGGATATCGCCCATCCTGATATAGAAGACTTTATTACCATCAAACAAGACTTGACAAAAGTTACCGGGGCAAATATTTCTATACGCTTGTCTGATGAATTTATGAATGCCGTAATTAGCGATTCTAAATTTACCTTACGGTGGCCTATTGATAGCAAAGAACCAAGCTATACTAAAGAAATCAATGCTAAAAAATTATGGCAACAAATAATTACCTGTGCGCATAATACTGCCGAACCGGGACTCATTTTTTGGGACCGCCAACACCATTATTCTACTTCTTCAGTTTATCCTGAATTTAAAAATACCTCGACAAATCCGTGCTCAGAAATTGCCATGCAAGGCGGCGATAGTTGCCGGTTAATTGCCCTTAATTTGTACAGTTTTGTTGAAGAGCCCTTTACCGAAAAAGCCTCTTTCGACCATAAAAAATTCTATAAAGTAGTGTATGAATCACAACGTTTAATGGATGATTTGGTTGATTTAGAACTCGAAGCCGTAGACAGGATATTGCAAAAGATTGATGCCGACCCTGAGCCCAAACATATCAAACGCAACGAAAGGGAAACGTGGAAACTACTTCAAGAAACCGGAAAAAAAGGAAGGCGTACCGGCTTAGGATTTACTGCCTTGGCCGATACTATGGCTGCCTTAGGAATTAAATTTGATACCGACGAAGCCCTCAATGCCGTAGACGCTATTATGAAGACGAAATTCACTGCCGAATTCGACAGCAGCATCGATATGGCCATCACTAGAGGTTCGTTTGAAATATTTAATAGAAATATAGAAGATACCTCTGAGTTCGTTCAAATGATACATAAAGATTTTCCAGATATGTACCAAAGAATGATGGATAACGGCCGTAGGAATATTTCGATAAGTACTGTGGCACCTACAGGTTCATTGAGTATGTTGGCGCAAGTTTCATCGGGTATAGAACCCGTATTTTTACTGTCGTACAAACGCCGTAGAAAAGTAAATACCAATGACGAAAACACCAAAATTGATTTTATAGACGACTTAGGGGATGCTTTTGAAGAGTTTACCGTCTACCATAAAAAACTCGAAACATGGATGGATACTACGGGCAAAACTGACATAAAAGAAAGTCCGTATGCCGGAGCTACCGCCCAAGAAATAGATTGGAAAAAACGAGTAGAAATGCAGGCCTTAGTACAAAAATACACTACGCACTCTATTAGCTCTACTATCAATTTAGCATCTGATGTTTCGGTTGATTTAGTTGGGGATATCTATATCGAATCATGGAAAAAAGGATTGAAAGGCATTACCGTTTATAGAGACGGCTCGCGCAGTGGCATTTTGGTTTCTAATGATGATAACAAAGAAAAAAACAAGTATAAAAACGAGGCACTTGTAGCCAAACGCCCTAAAAAGATTGAAGCTGAGATTATCCGTTTTCACAATGAATCTGAAAAATGGCTCGCCGTTATCGGCCTTATTGAAGGAAGGCCTTATGAAATTTTCACAGGAAAAATGAAAGATGCTTTTGACCTTCCGCAATGGGTAGACAAAGGGTGGGTAATCAAAAACAGGAATGAAAAAGGCATTGCCCGGTATGATTTCCAATACATTGATAAAGAAGGCTATAAAGTAACTATTGAAGGCTTATCAAGATCGTTTAACAAAGAATTTTGGAATTATGCCAAATTGATTTCCGGAGTATTACGCCACGGCATGCCCATGCCCTATGTAGTCGATTTAATTCAGAACCTAAACCTCTATGACGAAC
>DRQI01000313.1 GCA_011330545.1 Flavobacteriia bacterium | reverse complement strand
TTTGTGCTTCGGTCAATTCAAAATAGGGTTTATGGATAGGAAAATCAAATTTATAGGCATTGTCAATCAACGCCTCTTTGTATTCTAAAAATGAATCTGTCCGCCAAGGTACAATCGCATCTTCATAAATGGATAATGAAGTATTTGGGATGACCAAATCTTCATCAATACCAATAATATTACCGTATCCTTCACAAGTAGGGCAGGCGCCATAGGGATTGTTAAAACTGAATAAATGTGTGTTGGGTTCTAAAAACGTAATTCCGTCAAGTTCAAATTTATTACTAAAAAATGTCTGTGCCCCGTCTGCTAAATTTTCGATAATGCAGGTGCCTTTGCCTTCGAAGAATGCCGTTTGAATGGCGTCGGCAAGGCGGTTG
The DNA here is from genome assembly GCA_011330545.1 of Flavobacteriia bacterium. Classification (GTDB taxonomy): domain Bacteria; phylum Bacteroidota; class Bacteroidia; order Flavobacteriales; family Flavobacteriaceae; genus Aureibaculum. The sequence goes on along the minus strand of DRQI01000313.1, from coordinate 4,619 downwards.
TAAAAATCTTCGCCGTGGCTGACTACAATTCTGTCAACCACCAACTGAATTTCTTTGTGCGAAGTTGGGCCAACTTCATTAATCCGTACTACTTTATTGTCAATTTTGACTCGTGAATATCCTTGTTGCTCTAAAATTTTTAAGACGGTAGCCATATCCCTTCCGTTATCTATAAGAATAGGCGCCAGTAATAAAAGTTTAGAATTTTCGAAATAGGTTTTAATGTGTTCTAGCACATCGGTAACCGTATGCTTTTTTACTTGTTTGCCAGAGATAGGCGAAAAAGTTTTGCCGATACGGGCGAATAATAATTTGAGGTAATCGTAAATTTCGGTAGAAGTGCCTACCGTAGAACGCGGATTGGTGCTGTTTACTTTTTGCTCAATTGCAATGGCAGGGGCAATACCTTTGATATATTCAACTTTAGGTTTATTCAATTTCCCTAAAAATTGGCGCGCATACGATGACAAACTCTCTACATAGCGGCGTTGCCCTTCGGCATATAAGGTGTCAAATGCCAAACTCGATTTTCCGGAGCCCGATAAGCCGGTAATTACTACTAATTTATTCCTCGGAATCGCAACATCTACCTCTTTTAAATTATGAAGTGCCGCTTTTTTTATAATTATATATGCTTTTGGATTTAAGTTGTCTATCTTCACGGAAGCCCTTTAAAATATGAAATAGTGGCAAAGATAGTGACTTATTTTCGGATTAAAAATTAAGTGTAAAATAAAATTTTATTGAAAAAAATTTGTTTTATTAAAAAATTTGTTTTTATATTTGCCCAGTTCAACCTAACCAGTTGATTAATAATAACGGAACTAGTTTCCCCTAACTTAAAATTTAACGCTTATAGTATAGTTCTACTTTTTATCATTAATTAACGAAGTCTCATAGCTTCATTAAAAAAAAGGGAATTATGCAAAAACAAAGATTAGACGACAGCGTTTTAGTTAAAAACTACATTAACGGGAACGAAAGATCACTAGAAATACTAGTTGGTCGCCACAAACAAAGAATTTACAGTTTTATTTATTCAAAAGTACTTGACAAAGATGTTGCAGAAGACATTTTTCAAGATGCATTTATCAAAGTAATTAATACCTTAAAATTAGGTAATTACAATGAAGAAGGTAAATTTTTGCCTTGGGTAATGCGAATTGCCCACAATTTGGTCATCGACCATTTTAGAAAAGGAAACAGAATGCCTTCATTTAAAAATACAGAAGAATTTGATATTTTTTCTGTATTGAGTGATTCTTCGTTAAATGCCGAAAAACAAATCATTAAAAATCAAATACATTTTGACGTTCGTAGAATTGTTGATGAGCTGCCTGAAGATCAAAAAGAGGTACTAATCATGCGTATTTACAGGGATATGAGTTTTAAAGAAATCTCTGAATGTACCGGTGTTAGTATCAATACAGCCTTAGGAAGAATGCGGTATGCATTGATTAATTTAAGGAAAGTGATAGAAAAAAATAATATTATTTTAACAAACTAACAATAAAGTAAATTTTTTCGCGTTACTTTATTAGTTAACCCCTTAACAAATTAATAAAGTATGATGAAAAAACTTTACTCTGAAGAACTGACTCAAGATCAGTTCAACCCTAAAAAAGAAACAATTTCGTTTTTATTGAATTACTCTAAGTCAATTAGAGTAGTAAGAGACAAAAAGGATCAACCAATTATGTTTCATTTGAATTAGTTGAAAAAGGCTTGTAAATTTTTACAAGCCTTTTTTAGTTTTATAATAGGCATCAATAACACTTTTTCGCCCGATAGTCTTAGTAATAATATCTTTTTCTAAATTCCAGCCCCTTGCAGGCGAATATTCGCGGCCGTAATAAATAATTTGTAAGTGCAACGTATTCCAACATGCTTTCGGAAACAAACGCTTTGCATCTTTTTCGGTCTGTACTACATTTTTGCCATTACTTAAATTCCAGCGATATAGCAGCCTATGAATATGGGTATCTACCGGAAAAGCCGGAATGCCAAAGGCTTGGCTCATTACCACAGCAGCCGTTTTGTGGCCCACAGCAGGCAAGGCCTCTAAGTCTTTATAATTTTGCGGCACGTTGCCACCGTGTTTTTCAATCAAAATTTTTGACAAGCCGTAAATACCTTTTGATTTCATTGGCGATAAGCCCACAGGCCTGATAATTTCTTTAATTTCTGCTACCGAAAGTTTTACCATGTCATACGGATTATCGGCTCTGGCAAATAAGATAGGAGTGATGGTATTGACGCGGGCATCAGTACTTTGTGCCGATAACAGTACCGAAATTAATAAAGTATAAGGGTCTTTATGAGTTAGCGGAATTGGTGGTTGGGGATATAATTCTTCTAAAGTTTTAATAACAAAGGCAACACTTTCTTTTTTGGTCATTTTTAAATAGATTTGTAAGTACAAAAATAACAATAATGACAACATTAACAGTAGGAGATGCCGCTCCTGATTTCGAAGCCTTAGATAATCAAGGAAATACGGTAAGATTAAGTGATTATAAAGGAAAAAAATTAGTATTGTTCTTTTATCCGAAAGCGAGTACGCCGGGCTGTACCGCCGAAGCGTGTAATTTAAGAGATAATTATCAACAATTTTTATCGAAAGGATATGAAATTTTGGGGGTAAGTGCCGATAGTGCACAGCGCCAACAAAATTTTATCAATAAAAATAACCTGCCATTCCCTTTATTGGCTGATGTTGATAAAAAAGTAATCAATGCCTATGGCGTTTGGGGCCCTAAAAAATTTATGGGAAGAGAATATGACGGCATTCACAGAACTACTTTTGTAATTGATGAAAGCGGAAAAATTGAACAAATCATCACCAAAGTTAAAACCAAAGCACATGCCGCACAATTGTTAGAAGATGCTGATAATTAAATGTTTATAAATAATTAAAAGATAAAAGAAGTACTGTACAACATTAGATTTTCTAACTCGAAAATACTACTTCTTTTTATTTGCCAAAAATCGCCGTCTTGAATACCCAAAGAGGCGGTGTTCTTTAATAATCTCAGAAATACCTTTTGGCAGCATATCTTCCCAACCTTCTTCGCCATTGATAATCATTTTAAAGACGGTTCGTGATAAAATATCGAGTATTTCAGGATCGTAATCTTGAATGTCTAACATTTTTCCGTTGTATTTAAAGAATTTATACAATTCTTTCATACGCGGATGTACTTTTAGGTTTTCACTGGTAATAAACTCACCGGTTTTATGGTCTTTTAACGGATACAGATATACCTTTAAATCTTTAAAGAACAGTTTGCCAAAGGCTTCTAAAATACCACCACTTAAGTGCCTGTAATATCGTTCGTCAAAAATTTGTATTAAATTATAAACTCCCATGGCCAATGCCATTCTCTTTTTGGTAAATTCAGAGAAGTATTCTACCAATTTATAATACTCTTGAAAATTGGTAATCATAACATTTTGGCCTAGCGAACATAGTAATTCGGCCCGGTCTAAAAAGTCACGTTCATTAATTTCGCCTTCTGCCCGTAAATTGGTTAAGGTAATTTCAAAGATGATTTTTGTCTTTTCAGGATTAACTGTTTTTTCTTTTAAAAACATTTCCTTAGACTTCTCATACATATCCATATTGACCTTAGTCACCGGCCTAAAACTTCCCCTAAGGGCTAAGATATTTTGTTTGTAAAGTACTTGAGCTGGGAGTAGGTTATTGCCATCGGGGCCAAACATTACGGCATCGGTCATTCCGTTTTTAACCAATTGTAAGCTCATCAAACGGTTGTCAACATACATAAATCGCGGCCCTGAAAAATTAATCATATCAATTTCAATTTGTTCTTTATCCAAATTGTCATAAAATGATTTTAACAACTCTTTGGGCCTGTCATTCATATAGAAAGCGCCGTATATCAAATTAACACCGAGTATTCCTAAGGTTTCTTGTTGTAAGCGGGCATCGGTTTGCTTAAAACGGATGTGCATTACAATTTCATTATATCCCTCTAAAGGGTCTAATTGAAATTTGATACCCAACCACCCGTGGCCTTTGAATTTTTTAGCAAAATCTATGGTGGCTACGGTATTGGCATACGAGAAAAATAATTTATCGGGATGTTTCGTCCTGCTCAACCGGTCTTCTATCAATTCAATTTCATGCGCGAGCATCCTTTCTAACCGCGATTGGGTGACATACCTACTGTCAGATTCAATACCGTAAATAGCATCCGAAAAGTCTTTGTCATAGGCAGACATTGCTTTGGCAATGGTACCCGAAGCCCCACCGGCCCTAAAAAAGTTACGTACTGTTTCTTGCCCGGCACCAATCTCAGCAAACGTGCCGTAAATATTTTCATTAAGGTTGATTCTTAGTGATTTTCTTTTTGTTGAAGGGATATTTTCAATTTCTTTATCTCCTTTGAGGACAACCGTCATTTTTTGTTAGCTTTTTAGTTTTTGCAAATTTAATAACATTAGATTATTAAACGCAATTTTTATAAAAAGATTTGAAATGATACAACTTTTTATAAGGTAAGTGGGACAAGCTATTATTATGACATATTGCTATTTTCGGTTTATTGATAGGATGACTTCTTATAACCAAAAGTTTATAAATCATTCTATCTGCC